>NZ_QKMQ01000007.1:0-265862 GCF_003208145.1 Pseudomonas sp. RV120224-01b
TCAAAATGTCAGCGCTGCGCAGATCTGAAGCCGTACATCTCAAGTTTGCTGCGCGACAGCGCAGCCCGGAAGGGCTGGGTGATCTCCCACAGTGACTGCACAGGTCTTCAATACTGCGCGGTTCTTGTGGGAGCTGGCTTGCCGGCGATGGGCTGCAAAGCAGCCCCATTTACACCGATCAGTCAGCCAGACGCCAAGTAGTAGTACCCTTGCTGTCTTCCAGCACCACACCCATGGCGGTCAACTGGTCGCGAATCCGGTCCGACTCGGCCCAGTTCTTGTCCGCACGCGCCTGCAGGCGCGCCTGAATCAGGCTTTCAACCTCGGCCGCATCGACCTTGCCTTCGGCGCCCGCTCGCAGGAAGTCATCGGCTTCCAGCTGCAGCACACCCAGCACATCACCCAGCTCACGCAGGCGACCCGCCAGGCCGGCAGCGGCCTCCGGGTCGCTGTCGCGCAGGCGGTTGATCTCACGCACCAGGTCGAACAGCACGGCGCAGGCTTCGGGAGTACCGAAGTCGTCGTTCATCGCCACGCTGAAGCGCTCGACGAACGCCTCGCCACCCTTGGCTGCCACGCGTGGCAAGCCGCGCAGGGCGTGGTAGAAGCGCTCCAGCGCGCCCTTGGCGTCACGCAGGCTGTCTTCGGAGTAGTTGATCGCGCTGCGGTAGTGGCTGGCCACCAGCAGGTAACGCACCACTTCCGGGTGGTACTTTTCCAGCACGTCACGGATGGTGAAGAAGTTGTTCAACGACTTGGACATCTTCTCGCCATTGATACGGATCATGCCGCAGTGCATCCAGGCGTTGGCGTACTGCTTGCCAGTGGCCGCTTCGCTCTGGGCAATCTCGTTCTCATGGTGCGGGAACTCCAGGTCGCTGCCACCGCCGTGAATGTCGAAGCTCTCGCCCAGGCAGCACGTGGACATCACCGAGCACTCGATGTGCCAGCCCGGACGGCCCGGGCCCCATGGCGACTCCCAGCTCGGCTCGCCCGGCTTCACGCCCTTCCACAGCACGAAGTCCAGCGGGTCTTGCTTGGCTTCGTCAACCTCGATGCGCGCGCCGATGCGCAGGTCTTCGATCTTCTTGCGCGACAGTTTGCCGTAACCGACGAACTTGCCGACGCGGTAGTACACGTCGCCATTGCCTGGGGCGTAGGCGTAACCCTTGTCGATCAGGGTCTGGATCATCGCGTGCATGCCGGCGATGTGGTCGGTGGCACGCGGTTCCTGGTCTGGCGGCAGGATGTTCAGGCGGCGCTCGTCTTCGTGCATCGCATCGATCATGCGGGCGGTCAAGGCGTCGAAGGTTTCGCCGTTCTCGTTGGCCCGGTTGATGATCTTGTCATCGATGTCGGTGATGTTGCGCACGTAGGTCAGGTCGTAGCCGCTCTTGCGCAGCCAGCGGGTGACCAGGTCGAACGCCACCATGCTGCGGCCATGGCCCAGGTGGCAGTAGTCGTACACGGTCATGCCGCACACGTACATGCGCACCTTGTTGCCATCCAGCGGCTTGAAGGTTTCCTTCGCTTTGCTCAGGGTGTTGTAGATGGTAAGCACGGCGTTTCCTCAGCTGCCCCAGGAGTCACGCAGGGTGACAGTGCGGTTGAACACCGGGCGGCCCGGCTGGCTGTCTTTCAGGTCGGCGCAGAAGTAGCCTTCGCGCTCGAACTGGAAGCGGTCCTCGGGCTGGGCCTGGGCCAGCGACGGCTCGGCACGGCAGCCGCTGAGCACTTGCAGCGAATCCGGGTTGATGTTGTCCAGGAAGCTGCCGCCCTCCTCGGTCTTTTCCGGGTTCGGCGAGCGGAACAGACGGTCGTACAGGCGCACTTCGCACTCGACGCTGCCTTCGGCCGGTACCCAGTGGATCACGCCCTTGACCTTGCGGCCTTCAGGGTTTTTGCCCAGGGTGTCCGGGTCGTACGAGCAGCGCAGCTCGACGATGTTGCCGTCGGCGTCCTTGATGGCCTCGTCGGCGCGGATCACGTAGCTGCCACGCAGGCGCACCTCACCGGCCGGTTCCAGGCGCTTGTAGCCCTTTGGCGGCTCTTCCATGAAGTCGTCGCGGTCGATGTACAGCTCACGGGAGAACGGCAGCACGCGCACGCCCATGTCTTCTTTCGGGTGGCGCGGCAGTTCAAGCTGCTCGACCTGGCCTTCCGGGTAGTTGGTGATGACCACTTTCAGCGGGCGCAGCACGCACATGGCACGCGGCGCGGTGCGGTCGAGGTCGTCACGGATGCTGAATTCGAGCATCGACATGTCGACCACGCCGTCGGAACGGTTGGTGCCGATCATTTCGCAGAAGTTGCGGATCGAAGCCGGGGTGTAGCCACGGCGACGGAAGCCGGACAGGGTCGACATGCGCGGGTCGTCCCAGGCTTCGACGTGCTTCTCGTCAACCAGCTGCTTCAGCTTGCGCTTGGACGTGATGGTGTAGTTCAGGTTCAGGCGGCTGAACTCGTACTGACGCGGGTGCGCCGGCACCGGCAGGTTGTCGAGGAACCAGTCGTACAGCGGACGATGCCCTTCGAACTCCAGGGTGCAGATCGAGTGGGTAATGCCCTCGATGGCATCCGACTGGCCGTGGGTAAAGTCGTAGTTGGGGTAGATGCACCACTTGTCACCGGTCTGGTGGTGGTGGGCATGGCGAATGCGGTACAGGATCGGGTCGCGCAGGTTCATGTTTGGCGAAGCCATGTCGATCTTGGCCCGCAGCACGCGCTCGCCGTCCTTGAACTCGCCAGCCTTCATGCGGGCGAACAGGTCGAGGTTGTCTTCCACGCTACGCTCGCGGAACGGGCTGTTCTTGCCCGGTTCCTTGAGGTTGCCGCGGTATTCCTTGGCTTGCTCGGGGGTAAGGTCGCAAACGTAAGCCTTGCCCTGCTTGATCAGCTCGACGGCCCAGTCGTGCAACTGGTCGAAGTAGTCGGAGGCGTAGCGCACGTCGCCCGCCCAATCGAAGCCCAACCACTTCACATCGCTCTGGATGGCGTCGATGTACTCCTGGTCTTCCTTGGCCGGGTTGGTGTCGTCGAAGCGCAGGTGGCAGACGCCGCCGAATTCCTTGGCCAGGCCGAAGTTGACGCAAATCGACTTGGCGTGGCCGATGTGCAGGTAGCCGTTAGGCTCCGGCGGGAAACGGGTGACGATGCTGCTGTGCTTGCCCGAGTCCAGGTCGGCCTGGATGATCGGCCGCAGGAAGTTCGCAGGGACAGCGGGGGCGCCTTTGGCAGCGGCGTTGGGCGCGTTGTCGGCAGTGGGCTTGCTCATAGGATCCTTGAATGCACGTGTCCGGCCTGGGTAGGCCGATTGAATCAAAGGGCCTATCATAGCCGAAGCAGTCAAGCTGCTGACAGTCGGGCCCGGACAAACTGGCGTGATTTATCACGGCTTTTTGCCGCAGCCTGGCAAAATGGCCAGTGCGCGCCATGTGTCGCGATCACCTGATCCTGCGTCAGGTAATAACCCGCGCCCTGCGCACCCTAATTTCTGATTGCCTTGAAAAAGCGAGTTTCAGCATGTCCAAAGTCAAACTGAGCACCAACCACGGCGACATCGTCCTGCAACTGGACGCCGAGAAAGCGCCGCAGACCACCGAAAACTTCGTTCAGTACGTCAAGGACGGCCACTACAATGGCACCGTGTTCCACCGCGTGATCAAGGGCTTCATGATCCAGGGTGGCGGCTTCGATGCCAACATGAGCCAGAAGAAAACCCGCGCCACCATCCAGAACGAAGCCGACAATGGCCTGAAGAACAAGAAGTACAGCATCGCCATGGCCCGTACCATGGAGCCGCACTCTGCCTCGGCGCAGTTCTTCATCAACTCGTCCGACAACGACTTCCTCAACCACAGCGGCAAGAACGTGCAGGGCTGGGGCTACGCCGTGTTCGGCGAAGTGATCGAAGGCCGTGAAATCGTCGACGCCATCGAAAAGGTCGCCACCGGCTCCAAAGCTGGCCACCAGGACGTTCCGAAAGACGACGTGATCATCGAGAAAGCCGAGATCATTGAGTGATCCTGCTGATCTCCGATCTGCATTTGCAAGAAGAACGCCCGGATATTTCCCGGGCGTTTCTTGATCTGCTCGATGGCCGCGCCCGCCACGCCAAGGCGCTGTACATCCTTGGTGATTTTTTCGAAGCGTGGATTGGCGACGATGCCATGACGCCCTTCCAGCAGTCGATCTGCCAGGCCATGCGCCGGCTGAGCGACAGCGGCACGGCCATCTACCTGATGCACGGCAACCGCGACTTCCTGATTGGCCAGGCCTTTTGCGACGCTGCTGGCTGCACGCTGTTGAGTGACCCCAGCGTGATCGAGCTGGGCGGCGAACAGGTGCTGCTGATGCATGGCGACACCCTGTGTACCCGCGACCTGGGCTACATGAAGATGCGCCGCTTGCTGCGCAACCCGCTGAGTTTGTGGATCTTGCGTCACCTGCCGCTGTCGGCCCGCTACAAGCTGGCGCGCAAGCTGCGCAGCGAAAGCCGCACGCAAACGCGGATGAAGTCTACCGAGATTGTCGACGTCACGCCGGAGGAAGTACCCAAGGTGATGGCGGAACATGGCGTGCGCACGCTGGTGCATGGCCATACCCACCGGCCGGCGATACACAAGCTGGTGGTCGATGGGCAGCCGGCACGGCGTATCGTGCTGGGGGACTGGGACCGCCGGGGCTGGGCCTTGCAGGTGGATGAGCAAGGGTTTCAGCTGGCGCCTTTCGAGTTTTCCTGACAGCCCTGTGTCTGTAGCACTGACCCTATCGCCGGCAAGCCAGCTCCCACAAGTCGGCCACAGGATTCAAATCTTGTGGGTGACCTGTGGGAGCTGGCTTGCCGGCGATAGGGCCAGAATGCCTTACTGCTGAGCCACTGCCCCTTTGTCTCGCTCACTGATCACCACTTCCCGATACTCTGGGTCAGCCTTGATCTGCGCCTCGGTAAACGGAATCACCGCCAGCTGCTTGGCGGCGAACGCCTTGGTCTGGTCGCTGGCATGCGCCGAAGCTGCTTCGCTTGACTGGGAAAACGCCAGCAACCCACGAGCCTCTGGCCCCTTGTCGGTAAAGCTGACCAGTTGCAGGTAACTGGTACCGCTCACCACCAGCCGCTTGCCCTGACCGTGCGGCACACTGTACATCGCGTTATACACGCCCAGCGCCTGTGGGCCACCCGGCACCGGCGTGCCATCGAGCGCCTGCTGTACCTGCCCCCAACGCGCCTCACCCGCCACGCCGCTTTCATTCACCTGCTTGAGCGAAGCCAGCGCAGCCTCGTGCACCAGCTTGCTCACGGCCGCTTGCTCTACTGCCAAGCCTCGCGGGGTGTGCTGCGGATCGGCCGGGTTGAAGGCCACCCGCCAGCTTTCCGGGTGTTCGGCCAGGGCATTGAACAGGTTCTGGAAGTGCACCAGGCCAATGCCGCTGTCCAGGTCAGCCTTGCCATTCCAGGCCGCCAGGCTGCTGCAGACGGCTTGCACATCCACGCCTGCGCCCTTGCACCACTGCAGCAGGTCTGGCAGCACCAGGCTGGCCAGGTAAACCTCGTCGTCGGTCACCATGCGCTGCAGGTCATCCACGCCCAGTTTTGCCGTGCCCTGCAGGCGTTGCAGGGCAAAGCGCCCGCGCATGCCCAACGGCTGGTCATTGCGGCTGACCAACGGTGAATAACCGGTCAGCGGCTGGGCCGGGTTGGCCATCCAGGCCGGGTCGTTGGAGTTCTGCACGAAGTCCTCGCGCTCAAGGCTCGGCAGCAGTCGCGCCGGGAAAATACCCGCTTGCGCGGCCTGCGCATCGACCTTCCACTGGCATGCGCTGCGCGAACCATCCAGCACCACCAGGCGCCCCTGCCCTTTCGGGTTACTGCAGGCGTCCAGCAGTGGCTGGTCCACGTAGGGCACCACCGACTGGTTCAGGTACAACGCACGCCCGCCTTGGTCCACCGCCAGGGTATTGACCCATGGGATGCCTTGCAGTTGCTCGACCGAGCCTTTCAACGCGGCCAGGCTGTCGGCACGGTTGATCTGGTACCACTGCTGCAGCACCCGGGTGTTGTCCAGGTTGGCATCACGCAAGCTGTAGGCCGCCTGCGCATCCCAATCCAGGCGCCCAGGCCACTGCACCACCGGGCCGAATTGCGAGCTGTAGACCTGCCGTTCCACCTGGCTCACGCTACCATCCTCGGCCTTGACCGCAACACTGACGGTTTGCCTCGCCAGTGGCAGCGACTTGCCATCGAGCAGGTAACGGGTCGGGTCTTTGGGATCGAGCTGCAAACGGTACAAGGTGAAGTGATTCGACGTATCGACGGTGTGCGTCCAGGCCAGGTGCCGGTTGAACCCGATGTTGACGACCGGCAGGCCGGGCAATGCGGCGCCCATGACATCAAGCTGGCCGGGGATGGTCAGCTGCATCTGGTAAAAGCGCATGCCGCCCATCCACGGGAAGTGCGGGTTGGCCAACAGCAAGCCACGGCCATTGGCCGAACGCTGCGCGCCTACGGCCACCGCGTTGCTGCCGCGCTCCGTGGCAAAGCGCTCTTGCCTTGCCAGTGCGGCGCCGAAGCCAGCCGATGCCTGCTGGCTGGTCTGTGCAGGAGGTTGCGCCCCCGCCAGCGCCTCGACGAACTGCCCGACACCGCCTTCGGCCAGCAGCCGGCGGGTCAGCTTGACCAGGTCCTCGCTACTGATGGGCCGCACCCACTCGCCATTGCCGCACTCGGCAGGCAAGCCTTGCCTGCGACGCTCAGCCAACGCCCGGTTGTAGCCGGTGGCATAGCCCTCCAGCAGCGCTTTCACCGGCGCGGGCTGCGCCTGCAAGTACGCGCTGACCGCCGCCGGGCTGTTGAGCCAGGTGAAGAACAGGTCACTGGCCAGGTTGTCACGCTGTTCCAGGGTCTTGCCTTTGGCACCGAAATGGCGTGACCGCTCGCCGCTTACAGTCAGCACCTCGTTGGCCAGTAGGCACAAGTTGTCCTGCGCATAGGCGTAGCCGACACCATAGCCCAGGCCACGCTCATCCTTGGCCACGATATGCGGCACCCCGTAACTGGTGCGTCGGATCTGCGCACTGGCATCAAGGTCGGGCTGCGCCAGAACGGTAACGCTGAAGGCCACCAGCGCGGCGGCCAGGCCAGCGCAAGTCATGGGACGGGAAAGTGGAAACACGGGCACTCCTCGGGTTCGGGGGTCATCCCGATCAGACGAATGGCCAGATGAAAATTTTACGTATTACAAGGCGGTGGAACGTCTTGATGAGAAAGAGGCATTTTTTTCACGAGTGGGTTGCAGTTTTTGCGTTCTCATTCGTCCTAGTAAGTGAGGCAACCACATTTCGGGTTCGTCCACGAAAAGGAGCATTCACATGTACAACCCGCAACCCTCGATCCAGGCTGGGCGCGTCCCAGGCAAAGCGCCCAAGGGACAGGGCATTTTTGCCGAGGAACGCACCGGCAACGAACAGATCCGCGAACTGCTGCGCACCTTTGGCCTGCGTACCAGCCTGATTCGCCTCAAGGTGATCGACGCCTTGCACGCCGCCGACCGCAACGGCCGCAGCATTGGCGTGCGCGGTGTGCACGCCCAACTGGAACAGCTGGATATCCCGCTGTCGTTTCTCAGTGTGCGCGAAGTGCTCAAGCGCCTGTGCGCCGAAGGCGTCATTCAGCTGGGAAGCGACAAGTGCTACAGCCTGAACCCTCAGGCCCGCGCCGTGCTGGAGCAAACACCGCTGCGCTGAGCGTATGGCCGGCCAGACCTGGCCGGCCCGCACAGGTCAGGGCTTGACCTTGCGCCGCAGGATGCCATTGATCACCACGACCACCACCGCAATGGCAATGGCCAGCATCTGGAAGGTCTGCTCACTGATCGTGCCCTGCTTCTGCAGGTGGGACAGGCCCAGCATCAGGCCCAGTACAACCAGGATGATCAAAAGGGAATATTTCAGGCGCTGCACGTGTGTCATCGAAGGTTCCTTGCAACATCAGGGGCAAAAGGCTCGCAACGAGCCGCGGCCATGATACAACGGCCACCGCCCCCGGCGCTGCATTTCCTGCTGGGTGGGGCGGGATCAGCCTGAAACCATGAGACTCCCAAGCACCCAAGCCGGAGTCACCATGTACAAACCCCTGCTGTTCACTTCGCTGTTTCTGGCCCCTTTTTCCCTTCATGCACTGGACACCTGGCAGACACCCGCCGAGCACCTGCTCGAACTGGGGCGCGAGCTGGCTGCCCATGCCGGCAGCAGTCAATGGCAACAACTGTGGCAACGCGTGCGTCAGGCCGGGTACCTGCAGGCCAATGCGGCGCCGGTCCATTTCAGTGTGCCTGCGGCCCGGCTACCCGACCTGGCCCGGCAAACCCTGACCCAGGCCGATCAGGTGCATGCTCAGCGCCAGACCCAGGCCCTGTACCGCCGCCACTTTGCGGGCCAGGTCATCGGCCAGCGCAACGGCCAGCCCCTGCATGCGCTGTGCCTGCTGGTTGACTGGCGCACATTGCCCCAGGACATGCGCGCCACCCCTCAGGCCTATCTGAGCAGCGCCAGCTTGCTGAACAGCTATCCGTGCGAGTGAAGGTTACCGGACCCATCCGCAACAATCGGCGTGATCAGATGAGAAATCACCAGTCCCCGCCAAATGTCGATGCCATTTCCTACAGCACCGGATATCGCTGCCTGCAAAACCTGTTCACCGAAGCTACAACTCCCAACCCATATGCCGCCTAGCGACGCGCCTTGGCAGTCGCACAGAATTTGCTCACACCTTCGACATACCGCCGCGGGTGATCGGGTCGCACATCCCACCCATCCCGAAGGAGCGCCATATGCAAACGCCAGACTTGAGCCAGATCGATATCAGCCAACTGCCCCACTCGCTACAGGCCCTGATCGACTGCATCGGCATCGAAAACGCCTACCAGCTGACCTGCGCCTTTGGTGGCAGGCCCAAGTACATCCCCAAGCACCGCGAGCGTACCAAGCTTGCCGACGTGCTGCCGGCCGATGCGCTCGATGCGCTGATCAAGCGCTTTGCCGGGGTCGCCCTGGAGATCCCCAAGGCTGACCACTTCCTGCGCCAGCTGCGCAACCAGCAGATCCAGAAGGAAAGCGCCAACGGCCTGTCCCGCAGCCTGTTGGCCAACAAATACGGCCTGAGCCTGCGCCAGATCGGCAACATTCGGCGCCAGGAGCCTTGCGCTCGCTGACGCCACTGCACCGTGGCCGCCATTGGCGGCTTCCTTACCCCACTAGAAAGAGCATCCCGATATGTCGATAGACAACAGCCTTATTGGCTCGGTCATCAACGCCCTGCCGATGGACCGCATGATCGCCGGCCCCCTGCAGGCCATGGTCCAGGCGCAGGTAACCGCCAGCAAATCGTACGCCGACTTCCTGATGCAGGTATGCGTCCAGGATGGCAAGGCGGTCGCCATCCAGTTCGACTACGACGAAACCATCGTCGATGAACAGGGCGAATACAAAGGCGTGGTCAGCAAGACCATGAAAGTGCCGCTGCTGGCTGCCATTACGCACCCGAACATCTCGATTGAAGAGGGCAATGTAGAGTTCGAACTGGTGATCAACCAGATGTCGGAGGATACATCCAGCAAGGACATGAACGCAGAAGCGACCGGCTCACTGGGCTGGGGGCCGTTCAAGCTGAACGTGAAAGGCAGCGTCAGCCACAAGTCCACGCAAACCCGCAAGACGGATACACGCGCCCGCTATGCCTTCAACACCACCCTGAAGCGCCAGGAACCGCCCGAAGCGATGATGAGGGTGATCGAGTTCCTGACGGACGCCGCGACCAAGCCAACCGTTGTCAGAACCGCCGAACTGGAAAGCCCGGACGAGATTTCCCAGGCCGATACCCTGAAAGGGCCAAAACCGGAAGGCCCACCGGCGCCGTGAGACGTTTGAGTGCCCCCATCAACCCCTCCTGCCCGCAACGGGAGGGGCACCACCTGGCTTGAGGAGTCGAATCGTTGCAAAAGCCCCCCGCCCCCATGACCTCCATCGACCTGCGCGAAATCACCCGTGGCCTGCAAGAAGCCGCCAGCGCCACCAACAGCTTGATTGCACAGCAGTACATCAACCTGTTCGACCAGTTTTTCGAGTGCGACACTGAGGCGTTGGGCGCCCCCATGAAGGCCAAGATGGTCGAAGTGGCAATGGACGGCCAGCACATCATGCGCGTTCCCCTGTTTGCTTTGGTGTCGCCCAAAGGCCTGGCCCTGGAGCGCATGCAGGTCGACTTGTCGGTGCGGGTCAAAGGTACTGAAGCGCAGCAGGCCCTGCTGACGGCAAGCGAGAGCAAGGCCGCCAGCTTCAAGGTCACCATCGGCGGCCAGGGCCGTCAGGGTGACAGCCGTGACCCTGACGAAGTGCAGATACGCATGCAGTTCCAGGCCAGCGAACCACCCGAGGCCCTGAACCGGCTGATCGAGGAATACACCAGCCTGATTGTCCCGGTACGTGCTCCCGCAGCACCGCCCTCGCCCGACACCAATGAGTTCATCGAGGCAGCCACCGTCCGCTGACGGCCGCCCCGTCCTCCTTCAGAAGTCGCGCTTGTAGAAGATGTCCAGAGAACTGGCCAACCCGCTGGCGGCTTCCAGGTACACCTTTTTGCTCAGTTTGTAGCGCAACGCAATGGTGTTGGCAGGCTCGAACACGCCTACGCCGTAACGCAGGCTCAACTTCTCGGTCAGGTTGCCGCTGGCGACCACGCTGGTTGTGTTGCCAGAACCCTCGGTATCCAGCTGGAAGTCGTCAATCCCAAGGCTCGAAGCCAGGCTGCCGGTAATCCCGGCGCTACCGGCCAGGCCCAGGCCCAAGGCCGCTTCGGCGAGCATGTTGTTGTCTTCACCGGACGTGCCCAGCGGCCGCCCCAACACCAGGTACGACAGTGCTTGCTCCTGGCTCATGGCCGGTTCCGAGAACACTTTGGTGGTCGGCTGCTCGGCACTGCCGCTCAGGCGGATACCGGCAATTACATCGTCAACCTTGCGAATGGCTTCGATATCCAGATACGGCTGGTCAATCGGGCCGGCGAACAACAGCCGCGCCCGGCGGATGGTCAAGCGCTGGCCGTAGGCACGGTAGCGTCCGTCTGCCAGGCTCAGTTCACCACGGGTGTCGAGGTTATCGCCGATGTGTACATGGCCAAGCAGGTTGGCGGTGAGGCCAAAGCCGCTGAACGACAGCTTGTCGCGACCCACTTCGACGTCAATGTCCATGGCCATCGCCATGGGCGGTTTGCCCTCTTCTGTCTGGTGGCCGACGATAACCGTGTCATCCGACACTTTGACGGTGGACGGGGGCAACTCGCGAACAGTGATCTTGCCCTTGGGCACCTGTACCTTGCCGGTAACCGCCAGCTTGTCGTCGATCAGGCGCAGGGTCAGGTCCGGGGCAACTTCCAGCGTGGCATAAGGCTCGACCGTGACCGGCAGTTGCTGGCCTTGCAAGCGCACGTCCATGCCCAGTGCCTGGCCCCAGGTGAGGTTGCCGCTCACCTGGCCACGCCCGGCCTCGCCACTGCGCCAGTTGCCGTCAAGCTGCACGTGCTCGCCGGAAATCAGCGCCTGCAATGACAGGTCCTGAAGGCTGGCCGGCAGTTCGGCGCCGCTGACTTCGCCACCACTGAGCATCAGGTCGCCGTTGACCTGCGGCGCCAGCAACGTACCGGAAAGCCGGCCACTGCCATTGAGCTGCCCGGCCAGCCGCTCGACCATCGGCACGAACGGACGGGCTACCGACAGGTCCAGCCCGGCCAGGCGGAAATCACCCGACAACGGCTTGTTTTTGCCCAGCGGGTCGAGCCGGGCCGTGAGGTTCAACTCACCCAGGCGCTCGCCGCGAAACGCCAGGCGCGTATCGATGCGCCGCGGTGCCAGTGTGCTGTCCAGGCGCAGGGCCTGGTAAGGGAAGTCGATCCAGCGACCCTTGTCCTTCACACGCAGGGTGCCGCCACTGGCATCGACCACGACCGTACCCTTGGGGCCACTGGCCGGGATGTCCAGGTTGATATCAGCATTGAGCAGGCCTTGCCAGGCGAAGTCCTTCGGCAGCCATTGGGCCAGGCTGTCCAGCGGGAACTGCTTGAGGTGGTAGCGCAGACGCGGCTCGGGGGCCAGGCGCTGGTCATCACCACACAGGCTGGCCTGGCCGGAGCGCCAGCAATGGGCACCGAAATCCAGCTGCCCACTGGCCAGGCGCTGAAGCCGTGCTGGCGCCTGCAACTGCCAGTCCTGGCCACCGGCCTGAATACGCCCACTGGCCAGGCGCCCTCGCCAGTCACCCTTGCTCAACTGGCCATCCAGCCCAAGGTCGAGCTTGAGTTGCGGGCCGTCCAGCGCCAGGGTCAAGGCTTGCTGGCGAATGTCACCTTTGCCGTTGGCCTGCAGCGTGCCCAAGGCGGTGTCGCCAAGCTGGATGCCTGTGGCCTTGAGTTCGATTACACCGCGCTGGGCGTTGTCCAGCCGGGCCTCCAGGCCCAGCTGCTGCAGGCGGTTTTCGGCCTGGGCCAACCGTTGGCCCTGCAGGGTCAGCGTACCTTGCGGGGCCTGCAAGGTGCCGGCGAGGTCCAGCCGGCCCTTGACCTGGCCTTGCAGCCTCGGCCACAACTGGCCCAGGCGCGGCAAATCGAGGTCGATTCGCCCGGCCAGGCGCTGCTGCAGGCTGCCACTGCCGTTGATGCGGTTGTCACCTAGCTGGATAGCCAGTGCACCGAGCGTCCAGCTCTGCCCTGCCCCCTGCGCCTCGGCCTTGAGCACTGCCGGCTGGCCACGCAGACGGCCTTTCAGGTCAAGTTGCGCATCAAGGGTGAGCGCCTCGCCTTTCAGCTCGCCTTTGCTGCGCAGCGGCCCTGCCAGCGTGCCCGGCAGTTCGGCCAGCCAATAAGCAGGGTCGAGCGCCGAAAGCTGCAAGTCGACATCCCAGGCCAGCGTGTCGGCAAAGCGCACAGCGACGCTCCCGGCGGCCTTGCCCTGCCCGGCGGTCAGCGCCAACTGCGGCAGCTTCACCTGGCTCAGGTCGCCTTCGAACGGGCTGGCCAAACTGAATGCACCCGCTGGGCCGTCAAGGTCGCCCTTGAAGGTACCCTGATAGTTGCCATCGCGATAATGCACCTGGGTATTGAAGGCCTTGAGGGTAACCTGGGGCGGCGTCTCCAATGGGTACAGGCGCAACCACGGGAAGTCCTGCCAGTCCAGTTGCGCATCGGCGCTCAGGCCTTTTTGCCAGTCGGCCGTGGCTTGCAGCTTGACCCGTTGGGTGTCGCTGGCGGTCAGGTCCAGGGCATCGAGCCTGGCGCCTTTACTGTCGACCAGGCCGGACAAGGCCAAGGCGATCGGCGACTGTTCAGCCGGCAGGCTGGCCGTACCCGACAGCTGATAACCCTTGAGCAAGTCGCCTTTGGCATCGAGCTTGAGCTGGTTCAACTGCAAAGTGTCAGGCAATGCGCCCGCCGGTTTGAATGCCTCGGAACGGATCTGCAAGGTTGCGGGCAGGTGCTCGGCCAACGCCTGCAACTGCCCGTTCAACGTGGCGTCGAGGTAACCGCTGCTGGTGCCTGCCAGCTTCAGGGTCTTTTGCAAATCACCCGTGGCGGTCAGCGCCAGCTGCCAGGGTTTGCCCTCCACTGCCGGTAATTGCAGCTGTGCCTGCAGTTGCAGCGGCCAGTCACCCTCGGGCTGCAGGTCACCCTGCAGGGCCAGTTTCAGGTCATCGCGCTGCAGGTGCAGGCTGTCGATGCGCATGCCGGTGCTGGTCCAGTGTGCCGCCAGTTGCAAGTCGCCCAGCAGGTCACTGCCGTCCAGCCGCAGTTGGCCGACCTTGACCTCACCCAGTTCGATGGCCAGCGGCAAGCGCAGCGCAGGCAGCTGCAGCGGGCCGCTGTCGGCCGGCTCGGCACTGGGCGCGAAGGCCATGTCGATGCGCTGCGCCTGCAACTGGTCAATGCACAGGGTGGAACGCATCAGGCATGCAGGCGACCAGGCCAGAAGCGGTGCCTGCACCTCTACTGTGCTGCCACCATCGGCCCAGCGCAGCATGCTGGCCTGCCAACTGCCCGCCAGGCGCCCCTGAAAATCGGTTACTTCAAGCCCGGGCACCTTGCCCAGTGCCCAGCGGCTGCCAGCCTCGGTGCCCACCAGCAGGCCCAGCGCCAGGCCCAGGCTCACGACGACCCCGAACAGGCCCAGCAAAATGTATTTGGTCACACGTTTCAAAGCTCAGGCCCCATGGAAAAGTGCAGGCGAATGCCCCCTTCGTCATCCAGCGCCTTGGCCAGGTCCAGGCGCAGCGGCCCGACCGGCGACACCCAGCGCACACCAAAGCCCACCCCGGTCTTGAGGCTGGGCAGCTCCAGGTTGTTGAACGAGTTGCCTTGGTCGACGAACGTTGCAAGCCGCCACTTCTCGGTCAGCGAATACTGGTACTCGACACTGCCGGCCACCAGGTAGCGCCCGCCAATACGGTCACCGTCGCTGTTCTTGGGCGACAGGGTCTGGTAATCGTAGCCACGCACGCTCTGGTCACCACCGGCGAAGAAGCGCAACGACGGCGGGATGTTGTTCTTGAAGCCATTGGTCGCACTGCCGCCGAACTGTACGCGGCCGAGCAAGCGGTGGTTGTGGCCGAGCGTGGTCAGGCCCTTGAGCAGCACGTTGCCATGCAACAGGTTGGTGTCGGAAACCAGCCCTTCCTTGGCCCCCTGTACATCGAACTGCAGGCGGTAGCCGTTATGCGGGTCGATACGGTTGTCACTGCGCAGGAAGGAATAGCTGACGCCCGGCATGAGCAAGTTGCTCAGCCCGGAGTCGTCACCCAGGCGATATTCCTCGCGCTGGTACTTGAGCGATATCACCCGCTGCCAGCCACTGGGCAGCTTGCTGTGCCACTCGGGGCCGACCGTCAACAGTTTGCTGAGGGTGTCGGTACCGGCAAGTTCCTCGTTCTGGTAGCCACCGGCGAAGCGCAGCTTGTCGGTCAGCGGCGGGTCGAGGGGAATGTCGTACCACAGGCCGACGTTCTGCCGCGGCGCCGACAGCTCGGTTTCCCAGCCGTAGCTGTGGCCCTGTGGGTTAACCCAGTGGCGAGTCCAGTTGGCCTTGCCGCGTGGCCCGACGTCGGTCGAGAAGCCCAACCCCAGGCCCATGGTACGGGGCTTGCGGGTTTCCAGGCGCACATCCACAGGGACTTCTTCGCCCACCGCGGCGGTGGGTGCTGCATCCACGCGCACACCTTCAAAATAGCCGCTCGACTGCAAGTCGTTGTTCAGTTCGGCGATCAGTTCAGAATCGTAGGGAGTCCCCGGTTTGAACGACACCATGCGGTGCAGCAGGTCGTCATCCAGTGGCGTGTCGCCACCGAAGGTGACGGCACCCAGGCGGTAACGCGGGCCACTTTGGTAGACCAGTTCGATATCGGCCACGCCGGCCTGCGGGTCGACCGCCAGGCGCTGGCGGGTAAAGCGGCCGCTGAAGAAGCCGTAGCGTGATGCCTGGTTCTGGATCAGGCGCTTGGCATCCTCGTAATGGCCATGGTTAAGTTGTTCCCCGGCACGCAACGCCTTGCTGTCGGGAACGCGGAAGGCCTTCATTTCGCTGGCCGGGCCGTCGATGCGCACGGTCACGTTACGCAGGCGAATCGGCTCGCCGGGGTTAATGCGGATGATCAGTTGTGGGGAATGGTCAGCGTCACTGGCGGGCTTGACCTCGGTATCGATTTGCGCCTGATAGTAGCCAAGTGCCTGCGCCGCTTTGCGCGCCTGCTCCTCTGCCCCGCGACTGAAGCGCAAAAGCGCTTCTTCATCGCGGTCACCCAAAGTGCCTATATAGCCTTCGACATTGGCCTTGAGCGCCTTGTTGGCCGGTTTTACCTTCACCAGCAACTCGCTCTGGCCCC
Source organism: Pseudomonas sp. RV120224-01b (assembly GCF_003208145.1). Lineage (NCBI taxonomy): Bacteria > Pseudomonadati > Pseudomonadota > Gammaproteobacteria > Pseudomonadales > Pseudomonadaceae > Pseudomonas > Pseudomonas sp. RV120224-01b. The sequence goes on from NZ_QKMQ01000007.1 coordinate 15,916, forward strand.
ATGCTGCGAAACTGGCGGCCCAGAAAACCAGGCCCCAGGTCAATCTTCCTGAATACGTCATGCGGCGAATGCTACCAGAGCCAGGCGCTCAAGGGAGCCGCCTGGCAGCCTGTTCAGGCAAAAGCGGAATTTGAAGAGACCGGATTCGGATGGAAGAACACCCTTTCCCGGATGGGTCCTACAGCCACCTCGCCAATTTCCTCATAACCCTGACGCTGGTAAAAGGCCAGGTAATGCTCGTTTCCGGTGTCCAGCACCACACCCTGGGTACCAGGGTCGTCCGCGCACCAGTCGTGCACCGCTTGTAACAATTGCTCACCGTAATGCTTGCCCTGAAACTGCGGGTGTACGCCCAGCAACGGCAGTACATGCACTTGGTCGGTGGGCAGGCAGGTAGCCAGCGCGGCCTGGTAGTCCATGTAGCGCCGCGTGCAGCGCGGGCCCGTACCCAGGATCATGCGCAGGCGCCAGGCCCAGCTGTCGGCCACGCCCAGCCGGCGCAGCGGCGGCACGATCAGTGCCAGGGCGATCAGGCGGTCCTCCACCAGCAGGCCGATGGCAGGCAGCTGCAGGTAGAAATGCTGGCGCACCCATTCGCGCACCATCACCCGCAGGCGCCGCTCATACCCTGGGCGCTGGGCCTCGAAAATATAGGCAAAGGTGGGTTCATGGCGGTAGGCGTTATACAGCAGCGAACGCGCCTCGCGGCTGTAACCATCATCGAGCAGGCAGACACGGGCCGGGGCGGCGTTGGTATCGGGCATTGCGGGCAGACCTCCTGGAATGGGCGTACAGTGCCTTGGAGGTGCCCCAGCGCGCTTCGTTCACCCCCAACAGCACGTTAGCAGCAGGTTCGCCTGGCCGCCACGCTGGTGATGACGGGCGATGTCGGCTAGCATCGCGCCTTTTACCGGGATTATCTTTCCATGAAGATCGTCTGTTTCAACATCAACGGCCTGCGGGCCCGCCCGCACCAGCTGGCGGCGCTGATCGAAAAGCACCAGCCGGACGTGATCGGCCTGCAGGAAACCAAGGTCAGCGACGATCAGTTCCCGCTGGCCGACGTGCAGGCACTGGGTTACCACGTGCACTACCACGGCCAGAAAGGCCACTACGGCGTGGCCCTGCTGTCGCGCCAGGCGCCGCTTAGCGTGCACAAAGGCTTTGCAACCGATGAAGAAGACGCCCAGCGCCGCTTTATCTGGGGCACCTTCGCCGATGCCGATGGCAACCCGATCACCATCATGAACGGCTATTTCCCCCAAGGCGAAAGCCGCGACCACCCCACCAAGTTCCCGGCCAAGCAGCGCTTCTACAGCGACCTGCAGGCATTGCTGGAGGGCCAGTTCCGCAACGACCAGCCACTGCTGGTGATGGGCGACATGAACATTTCGCCGCAGGACTGCGATATCGGCATCGGCCCGGACAACGCCAAGCGCTGGCTGAAGACCGGCAAGTGCAGCTTCCTGCCGGAAGAGCGTGAGTGGATGGAGCGGTTGAAAGGCTGGGGGCTGGTCGACAGTTTCCGCCACCTTTACCCGGATGTCACCGACCGCTTCAGCTGGTTCGACTACCGCAGCCGTGGTTTCGAGGACGATCCCAAGCGTGGGCTGCGCATCGACCTGATCATGGCCTCGCAGCAGCTGGTGCCACGGATCAAGGCAGCGGGCGTGGACTATGAACTGCGCGGGATGGAAAAGCCGTCGGACCATGCACCGATATGGTTGGAGTTGAACTGACCTAAAAGGCAGCACTGGGGCTGCTTTGCAGCCCATCGCCGGCAAGCCAGCTCCCACAGGTAATGCGTTAATCTCAAGAGCTACGCGGTCCCTGTGGGAGCTGGCTTGCCGGCGATGGGCCGCACAGCGGCCCCGGCAATTTTGACGGCGAAGCTGATCTTCACAAACCCAGCCGTAACGCCTCCCCTACACCTGCTCCACGCAAATCATCCGCCGCGCTGACCAGGGCAAAGTTGTAAGCCCCATGCGACCAATACCTTGCCTCCAGCTGACCATCGACCCGCTGCCCGTCCGGCATGCGCCGATAAAGCTCGCCCGGTGAGCGCAGGAACAGGCTGATGCGCTGGCCTTTGCCATCTTCAAACACCAGCAGGGCCGCCGGCCCTTGCTCGTTGCTGAGCAACCGCGCCCCTACCGGTTTGAAACCATAGCCCGCCAGGTCGGGCAACTGGCCCACACGATTGAAGTGCCGCCCCAGCCAGTCGCGCAACTGCCCCGGGTCGCTGGCCTGGATATCCAGCGCCTGGCTGTCGGCAAACAAGCGGTGCGCCTGGACGGCATCGGCCATGGGCAAATCGACCCGCGCTAGGGTGGCATCGCGTACTTGCCAGCCGCCCAGCCCTCCCATACCCAATGCCAGCATCACCACCGCCGCCGTCGCCCAGCGCCGCTGACGACGCTGGCGCAATTGCCGCCGTAACTGCCCAATGTCCAGCTGCGCGGCCCCGGGCATTTCGCCAAACCCGGCCAACGCGGTACGCAGCCGGCGGGCATCGGCACGCCAGCCCTCCACCCGCTCCGCAGCCTGTGGGTTGGCCGCCAGCCAGGCCTGCACCTCGGCCCGGCGCACAGGCCCAAGGCGCTCATCGACGTAAGCGTGCAATTCGTCTTCGCTGGGGATCAGGCGCGTCATTTCAGTCTCCGCAAGGCCGGGGGCTGCGGGTTGCCCTCGGTCAGTTCGCGCAAGGCATTGCGCGCGCGCGACAGGCGCGACATCACAGTGCCGATGGGGATGCCCAAGGCCTGGGCGGCCTCCTTGTAACTCAAACCTTCGATGCTGACCAGCAGCAACAGGGCGCGCTGCTCTGCCGACAGCCGGGCAAACGCCTGCAGGTCGGCCTGGGCCAGGACGATGGCTTCGAGGTTGTCGCCAACCGGCTCGTCGTCGCGCTCGGCGCGGCCGAACCAGGACAACCAGCGCGCATGCATGCGCTCGCGGCGTTTACCGTCGAGAAACTGCCGATAAAGAATGGTGAACAGCCAGGCGCGCAGTGCATCAGCATCGCGTTGCTGGTCACGCCGGCTCAGGGCCCGCTCGACCGTGGCCTGCACCAGGTCGTCGGCGCTGCCCGGCTCGCGGGTCAGCCACACGGCAAAGCGGCGCAGGCGGGCCAGCAGCTCGCGCCACTGGTGGTCGTCCAGATCGTGCATGGCAAAGTCCCGGCCTTTGAAGTTGTCAGTGTAAAAGGCAGACGCCTGGCGGCAAATTCTATTCCCTCCGAGGGAATAAGTTTTTCCCTGAGCCGTCGTACCGGCACATTCCCCCAACCGGACGATGACCATGAACTCACCCTTGCACGGCCCGGCCAAAGCGTTGCGCCTGGCTGCCATCGGCGCCGTGATGCTGGCCGCAGGCGCCGGCTTTGCCTATGCCGCCGGCTGGCTCGGCGAAAGCCGGCTGACGCCGCAGCGCATCATCGACACCTTCGAAGCCCAGGCCGGGCAATACCCGGGCTATCGCAAGAACCACGCCAAAGGCCTGTGCGTCAGCGGCTACTTCCAGGCCAGCGGGCAGGCCGCCAAGCTGTCCACGGCGCGAGCATTCAGCCAGTCGCGGGTGCCGGTGATCGGCCGTTTCGCCATCGGCGGTGCCAACCCGTTTGCCCCGGACACCGGCATTCCGGTACGCAGCCTGGCGATTCAGCTGAGCACCGACGACGGCCAGGTCTGGCGCACCGGCATGAACAACCCGCCAGTGCTGGCGGTCAGCACCCCACAAGGGTTCTACGAGCAAGTGCTGGCGGGCGCACCAGACCCAACCACCCACAAGCCGGACCCCGCCAGGCTACAGGCGTTCTTCGCTGCCCACCCGGAAAGCGCGGCGTTTCGCCAATGGGCGGCCAGCTACAAGCCCAGCGACAGCTTCGCCAGCACGCAATACCACAGCATCAATGCCTTCCGCCTGATCGACGCAGCCGGGGTGGCCCACCCGGTACGCTGGCAACTTGAACCACAAGCCGCATTTGCTGCGTTGCCTGCCCAAGTAGATGACAAGCAGTTCCTGCAGCACGACCTGCAGCAGCGCTTGGCCCAAAGCCCGCTGCGCTGGACGCTGCGCCTGGTGCTGGCCGACCCGGGCGATGCAGTGGACGATCCTGCCCGCCCCTGGCCCACCGAGCGGCGCAGCGTAGACGCCGGCACCCTGGTGCTGGAGCACGTCGACGCCCCGGAGCAAGGGGCCTGCCGCGACCTCAACTTTGACCCGCTGATTCTGCCGCACGGCATCGAGGCGTCAGGCGACCCGATTCTCGCCGCCCGCTCCGCCGCCTACTCGGAATCGTTCAATCGCCGCAGCCGTGAATCGCTCAGCACCGGAGCCCAGCCATGAGACCCGAAGCCTTCCACCCGTTCGCCCGTTTGCTGCACTGGTTGATGGCCGTGCTGATCCTGGCCATGTTGTTCATCGGCGTAAGCATGGTCGCCGACCTGTCGCCGCGCCACCCCGTGCTGATCAGCCTGCACAAGGCCACCGGCCTGGCCCTGTTGGTACTGGTCGTGCTGCGCATCGCCGTACGCCTGGCTGTGCCTCACCCGCCGCTGCCGCCGGCGCTGCCGACACTGCAGCGCTGGGCCGCCGGGGCCTCGCACCTGTTGCTCTATGCCCTGATGCTGGCCATGCCGTTGCTGGGCTGGGCCATGCTGTCGGCCGGCGACTACCCTCGCCCGCTGGGCTTGCCCGCCATCGCCCCGCACAACCTCCAGTTGTATGCCGTGCTGCGTCAGGCCCATGGCTGGGCCGGCTACCTGCTGTTCGCCACGGTGCTGGTGCATGTGGCGGCGGCTTTGATGCACGCGTGGGTGCGCCGCGACGGCGTGTTGCGTAGCATGTGGCCTGGCCCCCTGCGTCGCAACGACTGACCGGCAGCAGCCCAGGGGTTCGACAAACGATAATTATTCTTAATAAGATCGGCTTTCACTTGCCGCACTACCTGGACTGCCCATGAACGTCGCAAAGGACTCTGCAACCCTTCTACCTGCCAGCACGCTGGACTTACGCCCGCTGCTGCTGGCCAACATGGCCTGTACCATGTCGATGATGGCCTTCGTCGCCCTGATCGGCCCGATCGCCCGCCAACTCGGCATGGCCACCTGGCAGGCCGGCGCCGCCGTAACGGTGGCCGGCGTGGTCTGGGTGCTGCTGGCCCGGCCCTGGGGCCGGGCTTCAGACCGCCTGGGCCGCCGGCGCATTCTGTTGCTGGGCACTGCCGGATTCACCCTGGCGTACTGGCTGTTGTGCCTGTTCGTCGAAGGCGCACTGCGCTTCATGCCGGGGGCGACCCTGGCCTTCTTTGGCCTGATGATCGCGCGCGGCTGTATCGGCGCTTTCTATGCCGCCATCCCGGTGGGCTGCAACGCACTGATTGCAGACCATGTCGAGCCGCAGCGACGCGCGCGCGCCATGGCCTCGCTAGGGGCGGCCAACGCCGTCGGTCTGGTGGTGGGGCCAGCGCTGGCTGCGCTACTGGCGCGGCATAGCCTGAGCCTGCCATTCCATATCATGTCGCTGCTGCCGGCCAGCGCCTTCCTTGTGCTGCTGTTCACCCTCAAGCCGCAGGCCCTGCCCCACAGCCACGCCCCCAGCCCGGTGCGGCTGGGCGACCCGCGCCTGCGTCGGCCCTTGCTGGTGGCGTTCAGCGCCATGCTCAGTGTCACCGTGTCGCAGATCGTCGTCGGTTTCTTCGCTCTCGACCGCCTGCACCTGGGCCCGGCAGAAGCGGCCCAGGCCGCCGGCATCGCGCTGACTACCGTAGGCGTGGCACTGATGCTGTCGCAGATACTGCTGCGCAAGCTGGAATGGCCACCGCTGAAGATGATCCGGGTAGGCGCCACGGTTTCGGCCATCGGCTTTGCCTGCGGCTCGCTCGCGGCTACCGCACCTTGGCTATGGGCGTGCTACTTCGTCGCGGCAGCCGGCATGGGCTTTGTCTTCCCGTCGTTCTCAGCGCTGGCGGCCAATGCCATGCAGGCGTCTGAACAAGGCGCTACAGCCGGCTCCATTGGCGCGGCACAAGGCATGGGCGCCGTGATCGGGCCACTGGCCGGTACCTTGGTGTATGCGCTCGATCCGCGCTTGCCATTCCTGGCCGTGGCCGTGCTGTTGTTGCTGGTCGGGTTGTGGCCGATGCCGCGTGAACAGCGGCTTTGACAAGCACAGCGCGCAAGCGCGCAGAGTGTGTTTTAATGCGCATCGCTCATTATTATTGACACCTCTGATTACAAGGCGGCTATGGACACGGGGACGCGACTCAAACTGGTGCGTGAACGCAACAACCTCTCCCAACGGGAACTGGCCCGTCGCAGCGGGCTGACCAATTCGACGATCTCGCAGATCGAGCAGAATCGCGTCAGCCCTTCGGTCAGCTCCCTGAAAAAACTGCTTGAAGGCATTCCCATGAGCCTGGCGGAGTTTTTCAGTTTCGACGAGCCGGTGCGTGAAGAGCGCTACGTGTTCCGGGGTGGCGAACAGCCCGACCTGGGCCGCAACGGCCTGCGCATGTTGCTGGTCGGTGCAAGTGTCGAAGGCCGACAGATGCGCATGCTGCGCGAACTGTATGCCCCCGGCGCCGACTCGGGCGAGCCGATCGTGCATGCCGAGGGCGAAGAATGTGGCCTGGTCACTCGCGGCACCGTGGAGCTGTGGGTCGATGGCCAGGTCAGCGTCCTCAACTCGGGCGATGGCTACTACATTCCCACTACCCTGCCGCACAGTTTCAAGAACATTGGCCCGGACGAGGCCGAGATCATCAGCGCCAACACCCCGGCGAATTTCTGACCTTGACGCAACGGGCTTCGCTGAACACGCGCGACATTTATCAATGCCTGCGCAACGCAGCCTTGGGCGTGCACCCACTTGAAGTGTGTGCACGCCACGCTGATAGCCTGGTCGATGTGAGCATTCAAGGTTGGCGATTGACGTTGGCCCTGGATGCCGAAGGCCTTGCCCATTGCGTCCACTGCCATACCCCGGGCGGCCAGCAAGCCGGGCTCGAAGATTGGCAGCGCTACGGCACCAACCCGGTCGACCTGCTCAGCCTGTGGGAGCGCACTCAGCTGGAAAAGCTGCTAGCCCCTTGAGTCAATGCCTCCTCGACAAAATCCAGGCGGTCCTGCCCAAAGAACATCGCCTCACCCACAAAACAGGTCGGCGCACCAAACACCCCACGCGCCACAGCCGCCTCGGTCGCCTGCTTGAGCGCCGCCTTCACTTCACCGTCAGCCGTCAGTGCGTGAAAAGCCTGTGGATCGAAGCCTGCCGCTGTCAGTGCTTCATCCAGAACGGCGCTGTCGCCCAGGTTACGCCGCTGCGCCCACAGCCCATTGAACAGCGCCGACAGCAACGGCTCGAACCGCTCCGGGGAATGCAACTGGGTGCCCATCACGCCGCGCATCAAGCTCAGCGTATTGACCGGGAACCCCGGCGGCATGCCGAACGGCACGCCATAACGAGCGGCAAAGCGCGCCAGGTCGGTGAACATGTAGCGGCCCTTGGCCGGGATCATGGCCGGCGAAGCATTGCCAGTCGCTTGAAACACCCCTCCCAGCAGCATTGGCCGGTAGCGCAGTGTGGCACCCCGGCGAGCGCACAGGCTCGGCAGTTGCGTCCAGGCCAGGTAGCTGGCCGGGCTGCCCAGGTCAAAGTAGAAATCGACAGTGTTGTGCATGGGTTTCGGTCCTTGCTGGGTGAGAGGGGCTTACCAACGTTCCATCCAGGGGCGCAGGTCCAGTTCGAATGTCCAGGCGTCTCGCGGCTGGGCGTGCAAGAACCAGTAGCTGTCGGCAATGTGCGCGGGGTCGAGAATGCCATCCTGATCCTTGAGGGCGTAACGCTCGGGGAAGCTGTCACGGATGAAGGCCGTGTCGATGGCCCCGTCTACCACCACATGCGCGACATGAATGTTCCGCGGCCCCAGCTCGCGCGCCATGCTCTGGGCCAGGGCACGCAAGCCATGCTTGGCCCCGGCAAAAGCGGCGAACCCGGCTGCACCACGCGTGCCAGCGGTGGCGCCAGTAAACAGAAGGGTGCCACGTTCACGTTGAACCATGCGCCGGGCAACTGCTTGAGCCGTGAGAAAACCGGCAAAGCAGGCCATTTCCCAGATCTTGAAGTACTTGCGCGGGGTTTCTTCAAGGATGCTGCAGGGAACATTGGCACCGATATTGAAGACAAACGCCTCGATAGGGCCAATATCACGCTCGATAGTCTCGACCAGCGCGGCCACTTCATCCTCCTTGCGTGCATCAGAGCCAAACCCATGGGCCTGGCCACCGGCTGCGCGTATTTCCTCCAGCAGCGGTTGCAGTTTTTCGGCCTGGCGCCGGGTCACGCAAGCGACATAACCCTCGCGGGCAAAGCGCTTGGCAATCTCACCCCCGGTGGCGTCGCCTGCACCAATCACCAGCACTACTTTTTGTTGTTCTGCCATGCCTGCCTCCATTGGTGAATGATCGTTTAGTAAACGAACGCTATGTTAAGATCGCGGTCATCGTCAAGCCCGCCTGCAGAGGCATGTGAATGCGCTACTCCAATGAACACAAACAGCAAACCCGCGAGCGGCTGCTGGCCAGCAGCGGCGCGCTGGCCAAGCGGGGAGGTTTTTCCAGCACCGGCGTGGCCGGGCTGATGAAAGCGATTGGCCTGACCGGCGGCGCCTTCTACAACCACTTCCCTTCCAAAGATGACCTGTTCACCGAAGTGGTACGCCAGGAGCTGTGCAACAGCCCACTGGCACGCCTGGCCAGTTCGGGCGCAAGCCGCGAGCGGCTGGGCCGTTGCCTGCAGCAGTACCTGAGCCTGGCCCACCTGCACAATGCCGAAGGTGGCTGCCCGCTGCCGCCGCTGGGTGTGGAAATCGCCCGGGCCGCCGCGCCCGTGCGCGAAGAGGCCGAGCACTGGCTGGTCAGCCTGCACAATGCCTGGTGTGCAACACTGGAGGATGATCAACTGGCCTGGGTGCTCATCAGCCAATGCGTCGGTGCGTTGATGGTCGGGCGCATGCTGGCCACTGAGGGTGTGCAGTCGCAGGTGCTGGACGCAAGCCGCCAGTTTGTCGAAAAGGCCCTGCATGAAGCGGATTAGCCTGCTGCTGGGCCTCACACTGGCGCTGCCCGCGCTTGCCGAACAAGCGTGCCCACCCGGGCAATACCAGGTGTGCCTGATGGGGTGTTTCTGTGCGCCGATAGACCCAGGTCAGGCCGGCCAGATTCTCAAGGATGTGGAGGTCATGGCGTCTTCCAGCCTGACGTTCGCCTTGCGCCAGGCCAGGGATGAGGCCACCGCCAACGGCGTCGAGCCGATCCCGCTGCATATCCGGGCGCAACTCGAACCCTGGTACGACTTTGCCGTGCTTGACGCAGCGCGCTTCCGGGTGGGTGACGAACAGCAGATGAGCGCGGCCAATGCATTGTTGCAAAACCCTGATGTGAACGCTGTGACGCTGATCGACACGATCATCTTCCGCCGGGCCGACGATGCCGAGAACAACGTGGCCCTGTGGGCACATGAGCTCAAGCATGTGCAGCAATATCAGGAACTGGGGGTAGAGGAATTCGCCCGGCGCTATACACGCAACTACGACGACCTGGAGGGACCTGCCTACAAGATCGAGGCAGAGGTGGGCAAGGCTCTGCGCGAACGCGGCTCGGGCCAGGCCAGATAGCAGCAGCGGTGCGCGCCGCTGTGGGCGCGCCCGCTGCGCTTGGTTTTTCAGGACGCCGCCGATGCCTCTTCTGTCACTTGCTCTCGGCTGGCATAACGCTGCGCCAACACCGCGCAGACCATCAGCTGGATCTGATGGAACAGCATCAGCGGCAAGATCATCGCACCAATGCCGCTGCCCACGAACAACACCTGGGCCATCGGTACGCCGGTCGCCAGGCTCTTCTTGGAGCCGGCGAACAGGATGGTGATACGGTCTTCCAGGTCAAAGCCCAGCACCTTGCCAAGCAGACGAGTGCCAAACAGCACCACCGCCAGCAGAATCCCGCACACGGCGAACAACCCGGCCAGGTGCTGCGGCGATACCGTGTGCCACAGCCCGGTGACGACTGCCTCGCTGAAGGCGGTGTACACCACCAGCAGGATCGAGCCCTGATCCACCACCTTGAGCCAACGGGCATTGCGCTTGACCCAGGCGCCGATCCAGCGTCGCGCAATCTGCCCCGCCACGAACGGCACCAGCAGTTGCAAGGTGATCTTCAGCACGGCATCCAGGCCAGAGCCGGTGTCGCCACTGGCGCCCAGCAGCATCATCACCAGCAACGGGGTAAGGAAGATGCCCAGCAGGCTGGACGCTGCAGCACTGCAAATGGCCGCCGGCACATTGCCACGGGCCAGCGAAGTGAACGCAATGGCCGACTGCACGGTAGCCGGCAAGGCACACAGGTAGAGCACGCCCAGGTACAGTTCATTGCCCACCAGCGGCACGAACAGCGGCTTGAAGGCCAGGCCCAGCAACGGGAACAGCACGAACGTGCAGGAGAACACCAGCAGGTGCAGGCGCCAGTGCCCGGCACCGGCAATGATCGCCTCACGCGACAGCTTGGCGCCGTGCAGGAAGAACAGCAGGCCGATGGCCAGGTTGGTCAGCCAGCCGAAATACACTGCGCCATCCCCTGAGCAAGGCAGCACGGTGGCAATCAGCACCACCCCGAGCAAGGCCAGGGTGAAATTGTCGAATAACATGCGCAAATACTTCATCACTGTGTCCATCTTGTCATTGTGCAAGGGCAAACGATAAGGTCTGCGGCTTTTCGCCGCTAACGCCGGAACCCCCACCGGTATCGCTCAACGGACACGCTCCACAAAAGGACCCCACCATGCCCCTCTCCCGCCTGGCCGCGCTTGCAGCCGCCATTACCCTCACCTTGGGCCATGCCGGCGCCCAGGCCGATGACCAGCTGCAAGCCAAGGTAGACCGTATCGTCCGCCCACTGATGCAGGCGCAAGGCATCAGCGGCATGGCCGTGGCCATCTACGCCCGCGACCACGCGCACTACTTCAGCTACGGCGTGGCCAGCAAGGCCGACAACGTGCCGGTGAGCCGTGACACGCTGTTCGAGATCGGTTCGCTGAGCAAGACCTACACCGCCACCCTGGCCGCACTGGCCAGTGCCGAGGGCCAGCTGGACCTCACCGCGCCGGCCAAACGCTACCACCCGGCGCTGGCCGGCACGCCCATCGGCGACGCCACGGTGCTGGAACTGGGCGCCTACAGTGCCGACTGCCTGCCCTTGCAGTTCCCGGATGCGGTGCAGACGCCGCAGCAGGTCGTCGATTTCTTCCGACACTGGCAGCCCCACGCCAAGCCCGGTACGCAACGCTGCTATTCCAATCCTAGCCTTGGCTTGTTTGGTGACCTTGCCGCCCGCGCGCAGCACCAGCCGTTTGCCACACTGATGACCGAAGGCCTGCTGCCGAAAATGGGCCTGGAGAACACCTACCTGCACATCCCGGCCAGCGCCCAGGGCCTTTATGCCCAAGGGTACGATGCCGCCGAAAAACCGGTGCGCGTCGGCCCCGGCCCGTACGCCGACGAAGCCTATGGCATCAAGACCAGCGCCAGCGACTTGCTGCGTTACGTGCGCCTGCAGATGCAGCCTGAAGGCTTGCCGCCAGCACTGGTGAAAGCCATCGACATCACCCAGCAAGGCTACTTCCAGGTCGGCGCCATGACGCAGGGCCTGGGCTGGGAACGCTACCCCTACCCGGCAACCCTGGCCACGCTGGTCGATGGCAACAGCCCGCGGCTGATCCGTGAACCCCAGGCAACCACACGGCTGCAACCGGCCCTGCCCGCCCAGCCGGCTGCCTGGTACAACAAGACCGGTTCAACCAACGGTTTTGGTGCCTACGCCGCGTTCGTGCCTTCCGAACAGCTGGCGATCGTGTTGCTGGCCAACCGAAACTACCCGAACGAAGCGCGGGTGCGCGCCGCCTTCGAGATACTGTCCGGCCTGTAGTACGAGCAGCGATTGTCGAACAAAACGACAGAAATGTAGTGCCAGAAAATATTCACTACAAAATGGTTGACGCCGTTCATCGCCCTTGTGCATGATGAAGCCGTCTCCCCGATCGGGAGCGGTGGCAAGGGTGTTCCAGACGGCCTGCGCGGTAACGCAGGCCGTCCGTGGAGAGGGAAACTGTCCAAAAGGCAGCGTGAGAAAGCCCCTGTTGCGATGCTGCTGTAGCAGCCTTGGTAGTGCGCTACACCGTGGTAGCGCCAACTGTGAAAATCACCTACGAATGGGTAATGGGGGCTTTATGATGAACTTGAACAACAATCCGACTATCGACCAATTGGCCCAGCTGTTCGCCGTACGCAAAGACAGCCTTGACGACCACCTGCTGTGGGTCAGCCAAACCGGTGAAGTGCGCCTCGACCGCCTGCCACCGAACACCGTCGAAGATGAATTTGAAGAGCACCTGCCCAGCATGCGTGCACGCTTCAAGGTCTACCGCCGCGGCCAGGGCTACGTTGGCAAGAAGGCCGCCGCCGACACCGAGTTCGTTGGCCGCGTGCTGCAGACCCTGCAACAAGAATGGCCCGCTGCCCGTGAGCAGCAGGCAGTCAAGGTGATCGAACCGCTCAATTGAGGGTTCCCGCCTTTACCTGAGCCCGGCCCACTTTGGCCGGGCTTTTTCATGCCTGGCGCCGCTGGCTGCAGGTTTCTGGCAAGGGCAAGGCACCGGTTGCCATCGCCCGGGCGCGGTCGACACCCCATACCAGGGCGCGGGTCATGGTCTCGCCCGGCCGTGTCGGGTAGTACTCCTCCAGCAGTGCGCGCCCATCTCCAGCGTACAACCCCAAAAACAGCTGAGTGGCCCCCAGGCGTGACAGGCGCACCTGCACATCCAGCGTGGTGCCGTCACTGAGGGCTTCATCGTGGCTGCGGCTGTGCAGTTGGGCGTCGGCCCACTGCCAATAGGTCTGTTCCCTGACTCGCATGAGCATTCAATCCTCCGTTACTGGAATGCCCCGCCAGAAAACCACAACCTCGGCCAGCCGGCGAGTGCTACCCGGCAATGCCATGAGGCGGATCAACAAAGCGCAATAAAAACCCCGCCATTCAGCGGGGTCATGTACGGGGGCGGGATCACTTCTTCAGCGGAACCCGCGGCATGAAGCGGCCTTTTTTGCTGCGCTGCAGGTGTGCAGGCTGGAGCTGTTCGGAATCATCCAGCGTCATGTGGGCGAAGCCCAGGCGAAAGGCCGCCTGACCGCAACGCACCTGGCTGTTGATCGGGAACGCGTCATTCAGGTCTTCGAAAAAGGATTCGCTCATGCCCTGTCTCCCTCCAGTGGCGGTCGCGTCGGCAACCAGAAGAGCTGCCCAGGAAACGCGGCCTGTGAAAATGAGACTAGCTGGTCATTTGCGGACCGCCCGGACAAGATTCCGGCAGCCGACCAGTGGCAACCCGCTCTACTTCAAGCGCACTGCCGTACCGGTGGCAAATACCACGACCATACCGCCCTGTACCGACGGCATACTGATCTCGAAATCCACACCCACTACCGCATCGGCTTGCAACTGGCGTGCCCGAGCCTTGAGTTCTTCTGTGGCCTGCTCGCGCGCCTCGCGCAGGGCGCTCTCCAGGGTTTGCGAACGGCCGCCGAACACATCGCGAAAGCGTGCAAAGAAATCGCGCACGAAGTTGATGCCCTGCACCGATTCGGAGCTGACCACGCCCAGGTATTCGGCAATCGGGCGGCCTTCGAGCTGGCTGGTGGTGGAAATGATCATGGGTGCGCTCCGCTGGCCTGGCAAAAGAGGCCGATTCTAACAGAGCGCAGTCCGGCAGATGGGGCCGCTTTACGCGTTGGCCGCGCGCAAGCGTTGGCCAAGCCGCGCGCCAAACACGTTCACCAGCAACCCGGCCATCACCAGCAGTGCCCCCCAACCTTGGGTTGCGGTCAGCCGTTCGCCCAGCAGCAATGCCGACGAACTCAGGCCAATCACCGGCACCAGCAACGAAAAAGGCGCCACCTTGCCAGCCGGGTGGCGTGACAACAGCTTGCTCCACAAGCTGTAGCCAAGCATGGTGGCGACAAAGGCCAGGTACGCCAACGCCAGCACCGAGCTCCAGCTGATGTTGGCCAGCGCATGGCCAATGCGCTCAGGCCCTTCCAGCCACCAGGACAACGCCAGGAACGGCAACGGCGGGATCAGGCCGCCCCAGATCACCAGTGCCACCAGGTCAACCGAACCAAACCGCCGGGTGATGATGTTACCCAGGCCCCACATGGCACCGCCGCACAGGGTCAGCACCAGCGCCAGCATGGGCACATGGCCGCCGTCTTCGCTGCCGATCAATGCCAGGCCGCTGGCCGCCACCAGCAGCCCCAGCACGCTGGCCAGGCGCAGCCGCTCACCCAGGAACAACGCCGCGAAACCGAGGGTGAAGAACGCTTGCGACTGCAAAATCAACGAGGCCAGCCCTGGCGGCATGCCGCTGTACATGGCCTGGAACAGAAAGGCGAACTGGCCCAGCGAAATGGTGGCCCCGTAGGCGATCAGCCAGCGCCACGGCAGTTTGGGCCGCCTGACCAGCAAGATGGCCGGAAACGCCACCAACAAGAAGCGCAATGCCCCCAGCAACATCGGCGGCAAGCCATCGAGGCCAACCTTGATGACCACGAAGTTGACTCCCCAGGCGACAATCACCACCAGGGCGATGAGCAGGTCCTTGAGCGGCATTGCGGGTTCCTTCTTCAGGCTTTTCTAGACATATTTCGTTACAGCATAAGGCTATTCCTTCGGCTGCGACCAGCACAGTTGTGGCCAAGGGTTGCGCAACAGTGACTGTTACTGCATCCGTTCAATCCCGAAAGCCAGGCGCGGTCTTTTCCAGCATCCGCAACAGCGCCGCCCATGCCAATTGCAGTGCATCCGGGTCCGCCAGCTCCCCCTGCTTCAACCCCCTGCCCGGGTCATTGAACTGCCGCTCGGTATGCGCGCACACCGCCGGGGGCGGCAAAACCAGTTGCCCGGCACTCTGCGCCGCCAACTGGATCTCGCAGGCTTTCTCCAGGTAATACATGCGCAGAAAAGCTTCGGCCACGCTGCGCCCGGTTGTCAGCAGGCCATGGTTGCGCAGGATCATCACAGGCTTGTCACCCAGATCGGCCACCAGCCGTTGCTGCTCATCCATGTCCAGCGCAATACCCTCGTAAGCGTGGTAAGCCACCTTGCCGTAAAACTCCATGGACATCTGGTTCACCGGCAGCAGCCCACATTCCAGCGCCGCCACTGCACACCCGGCCCGGGTATGAGTGTGCAGCACGCACTGGGCATCCTCGCGGGCGGCATGAATGGCGCTATGAATGACGAAGCCGGCCGGGTTGACCGGGTGCGGCGTGGGTTCCACCGGCCTGCCCTGCAAGTCGATCTTCACCAGGCTGGAGGCCGTGATTTCATCGAACAGCAGGCCGTACGGGTTGATGAGAAAGTGATGCTCCGGCCCCGGCAGGCGCAGGGAAATATGGGTGAAGATCAAGTCACTCATGCGAAAGTGCGCGATCAGCCGATAACAAGCCGCCAACTCCTGGCGCAAGTGCTGTTCCGTTGCGGTCATGGTCATTGCCCTTGATTGATGAGGTGGCACGAAACTACTTGGTCGCCCAGGCATTGAAGCGCTGTTCCAGCTCTTCGCCATGGTCAACCCAGAATTCCACATTCATCGCCAGCGCCCCTTGCAGGTTCTGTGGCGAAGTGGGCACCCAGTCGGCCAAGGCCGGGTCAAGCCTGGCAGCAGCCTGGGTATTGGTAGGCCCATACGGAATCTGCTGCACATAACGCACCTGGGTATCCGGTTGATTGGCATAGGCAATCAGCCGATTGGCCTGGTCCACATGCCGCGAGCCTTTTATGATCGCCCAGTAATCCATGCCATACAGGCTACCGGGCCACACGACGGCCAGCGGGCTGCCCTGTTGTGCTGCCACGGCGATGCGCCCGCTGTAGGTGGAGGTCATCACCACATCGCCTGCAGTCAACCACTGCGCTGGCTGGGCGCCCGCGTCCCACCACTGGATGTAGGGCTTGAGTTCACTCAGTTTGGCGAAGGCACGTTCAACCCCGGCCGGCGTCGACAGTACCTGGTAGACATCTTCAACCTTGACCCCATCGGCCAGCAGGGCGAACTCCAGGTTGTACACCGCACGCTTGCGCAGGCCGCGCTTGCCCGGGTACTTGTTCACGTCCCAGAAGTCGGCCCACGATGTCGGTGCCTGGGCCAGCTTGTTGCGGTCGTAAGCGATCGCCACGCTCCACACCAGCGCAGCCGAGCCGCAGTCCTGCGCTGCATCGGGGATCAGTTCGGCGGCATGGCCCAGGCGTTTCCAGTCAAGGTGCTCGTACACGCCCTCGTCACAGCCGCGCATCAAGTCCGGCCCTTCGATCTGCACCACGTCCCAGTCGACGTTACCGGTGTCGGCCATCACCTGGATCCGCGCCATCTCGCCGTTGTATTCGCTCTGGATCAACTTGCTGCCGTCCTGCGCGCTGAACGGCTTGAAGATCGCCTCGTCCTGGGCCTTCTGGCCAGCACCGCCATAAGCGACCACAACCATCTCTGGCGCGGCCTGCGCACTGCCCAGGCCAAGGGCCAGCAGCGCCGCACAAAGGCCGCTCACACGTGGGAATACCTGCATCGTAGTTTCCTCCTTCCGGTGCCCAAAGGGCCCGTTTTCTTGTTGTTGTGAGGTCACGCCCTCGCCGTGAGGGTGAACAAAACCTAGTCGCGCATCAGTAAAAAAACAAGTTGATTTTTTACTAGCGCTACACTTTCATAAACAAAACAAGAACAACACCGCACCGGAGCCGCCTGTATGCAGACCGCCTTCCCTCACCTGTTCGAACCCTTGCAGATCCGCGGCAAACGCCTGAAGAACCGCATCATGTCCACCGGCCACGACACCTGCCTGCCTACCGACAATCTGGTGAATGACAAACTGATCGCCTACCAGCGCGACCGCGCCGCCGGGGGCGTCGGCCTGATCGTGCTGCAAGTTGCCGGGGTGCATGACAGCGCCCGCTACACCTCGCATGTGCTGATGGCCACCGACGATGCCTGCATCGACGGCTACCGCCAGCTTGCCGAGGCCTGCCATGCGCACGGTACCGTGGTGCTCTCGCAGCTGTTTCACCCCGGGCGGGAGATCATGGAGTCGGCAGACGGCCTGTTGGCGGTGGCGTACTCGGCGTCTTCGGTGCCCAACGAACGCTTCCGCGTCATGCCGCGCGCGCTGGACCAGGCGATGATCGATGAAATCGTCAAGGGCTACGCCAGCGCCGCCCGCCGCCTGCACCAGGCCGGGCTGGATGGTGTCGAGGTGGTGGCCAGCCATGGCTATCTGCCCGCGCAGTTCCTCAACCCGCGGGTGAACCTGCGCAGCGACGGCTACAACGGCGAACTGGAACAACGCCTGAGGTTCCTGCGTGAAGTGCTGGCCGCCGTGCGCGCCGCCACCGATGAGCAGTTCATCATCGGCCTGCGCATCAGCGCCGACGAACGTGACAGCCAGGGCCTGAGCGAGGATGAGTCACTGGCCGCCGCAGTTGCCTTGCAGGGCCAACTCGACTACCTGCACATCGTCGCCGGCACCTCAGCGTCACTGGGTGGCGCCGTGCATATCGTGCCGCCCATGGCCATCGAGCCCGCCTACCTGGCCCGCGAGGCCGCCGCCTTCAAGCAACAGCTGGCTATCCCGCTGTTCGTGACCGGGCGCATCAACCAGCCCCAGGAAGCCGAACTGATTCTGGCCCGCGGCCAGGCCGATGTCTGCGGCATGACCCGAGCCTTGATCTGCGACCCGTTGATGCCGAACAAGACCGAACGCGGCCAGATCGAAGATGTACGCGCCTGCATCGCCTGCAACCAGGCGTGCATCGGCCACTTCCACCGTGGCCTGGCCATCTCCTGCATCCAGCGCCCCGAAACCGGTCGAGAACTGCAGTACGGGCAACTGACGGCCACGGCCACACCCAAGCGCATCCTTGTGGCCGGCGGCGGGCCAGCTGGCATGAAGGCCGCCGCCGTGGCCGCTGCCCGAGGGCATCAGGTGACACTGTACGAGGCTGGCCCCCAGCTCGGCGGCCAGGTGCTGCTGGCCCAGTTGCTACCGCGCCGCGCCGAGTTCGGCGGGGCCAGCACCAACCTGCAGCGGGAAATGGCCCTGGCCGGCGTGGAAGTTGTGCGCAACACCCGGGTCGACCGCGCCTTGGTCGAGCGCGAACGCCCCGACCTGGTCATTGCCGCCACCGGTGCCACTCCTTACTGGCCAGCGTTCGAACGCACCGGCGACTTGCAGGTGGTGGACGCCTGGCAGGTGCTGCGCAATGAAGTGAAGCCGGGGCGCTCGGTGCTGGTCATCGACTGGCGCTGCGACTGGATCGGCCCGGGCATCGCCGAACGCCTGGTGCGCGAGGGGCATCACGTACAGCTGGCGGTTAACGGTACCCATTGCGGCGAAAGCCTGCCGCTGTACGTGCGCGATCAACTGGCCGGCGAGTTGCATCGCCTGGGCATCCCCATCACCCCGTACGCGCGCCTGTATGGCAGCGACGACAACACGGTGTACTTGCAGCACACCGCCAGTGGCGAGCCGATGATCTTCGAGGGTATCGACACCCTGGTGCTGTGCCTGGGTCATCAGCCTGAAGACAGGCTGGCCAGCGAGCTGGCCGGCCTGGTGGAAGTGCGGCGTGTTGGCGACTGCCTGGCGCCGCGCACCGCCGAAGAAGCGATTCACGACGGCCTGACGGTTGCCTGGTCGCTCTGAGGCTGTACATACTGCGGCTTTTACGATGGACCGACGTGCATGAGCCAACTTCCCCAGCCCCCCGCCAGTGAAGCCGGGGGCGCCGCGCCGCAGTTCCTGGGCACCCGCATCCGCGGCCTGCGCAAGCGCCGTGGCATGACCCTGGCGGAGTTGGCTGCACACAGTGAACTGACTGCCGGTTACATCAGCCAGCTGGAGCGCAACCTTTCCTATCCGTCGATCCCCGCGTTGTTCAACATCGCCCGCAGCCTGGGCGTGACCATCCAGTGGTTCTTTGCCAGCGAAGCCAACACCGCCCCCGAAGACCAAGGTTACGTGGTGCGACGCAACAGCCGCCTGAGCGTGCATTACGAAGATGGCATTGTCGATCAGTTGCTCACCCCCCAACCCAACCGCCAGCTGGAAATCCTGCACTCACGCTTCCCCCCGGGCACCTACAGCCAGCAAAGCTACAGCCATGAGGGCGAAGAAGCCGGCTACCTCCTCAGCGGCAGCTTCGAGCTTTGGGTGGGCGAGCGGCATTTCCAGCTGGGTGAAGGCGACAGTTTCAGCTTTTCCAGCCAAGAACCCCATCGCTATGGCAACCCCGGCGAAGTGGATGCCGTGGTGATCTGGGTGATCACGCCGCCAACATTTTGAAGCACTCCCGCAGGCCTTGGTAACACTGCTGACCCTCGATAGGGTCTACCTTGTCAACCGAACTCACGAGGAGCCAACAACATGAAGCAGATCCTGATCATCGGCGCCGGCTTTGCCGGCCTGTGGAGTGCCCTCAGCGCCGTCCGCCAGCTTGCCCTCAACGGCAACAAAGGCGTCGAAGTCACCTTGCTCGCGCCCCAGGCCGAACTGCATATACGCCCGCGCTTCTACGAGCCCGATGTGCACACCATGGCCGCGCCACTGCAGGCGCTGTTCGATGCCGTCAACGTCCGCTTCGTGCAAGGTACGGCCTTTCATATTGATGAACAGGCCCGCCGGGTCAGCTACCGCACCCGCAGTGGCACCCAGTGTGCCCTGCCCTACGACCGCCTGATCATGGCCTGCGGCAGTGTGCTCAACCGGCCTGACATGGCCGGCATCGAGCACGTCTTCGATGTCGACAAGATCGACAGCGCCGCACGCCTGGAAGCCCACCTCAAGTCCCTGGCCAGCTTGCCCGACACACCCGCACGCAACACCGTGGTAGTGGCCGGTGGCGGCTTTACCGGCATCGAGACGGCAACCGAACTGCCAGCACGGCTGCGCAAAATCCTGGGTGAAGACGCCGCGTTACGCGTGGTAGTGGTCGACCGCGGCGCAAAAATCGGTGCCGCCTTGGGCGACGGCATTCGCCCGGCCATTGAACAGGCCTGTGAGGCGTTGGGCGTGGAATGGATCTGCGGTGCCACGGTGGCCTCGGTAGACCCTGCCGGCGTGCTGCTGGACAACGGCCAGCGCATCGATGCCAGTACGGTGGTCTGGACAGTAGGTTTCAAGGCCAACCCGCTCACCGAACAGATCACCGGCGAGCGCGACCGCCAGGGCCGCTTGCATGTGGATGGCAACCTCAAGGTCAAGGGCAATGATGCGGTGTATGCAGCCGGCGATGTGGCGTATGCCGCCTGCGACGAGCGTGGCAACTACGCGGTGATGTCCTGCCAGCACGCGATTCCACTGGGGCGCTATGCGGGCAACAATGCGGCGGCCGAGCTGATTGGCGTGGCGCCGATGACGTACAGCCAACCCAAGTACGTAACCTGCCTGGACCTGGGCGCCTGGGGCGCGGTGTATACCGAAGGGTGGGCGCGCGCGGTGGCGCCGCCGGAGGACAAGGCCGAGGCCAAGGTGTTGAAATCGCAGATCAACACCGTGTGGATCTACCCGCCAGCGGCAGACCGTACAGCCGCTTTGGCGGCGGCTGATCCGAGTATTCCGGTGGCCTGACACGGCTTGCCGGCAATGGGGCCGTGACGGGCCCCATGCCTGCCATCAGGCAGCTGCAAACAGCTCGTTGGCAATCTGAGCCTGGGCAGCGTCAATCGCCTGGCTACGGTGTTCCGGGCCATAGGCCAGGCCATGGGCGCGGACGATTTCCAGGTCGGTGACACCGATGAAGCCCAGGAACACTTTCAGGAAGTCCTCATGCCCGGCACCGGTCGGCTGGCCAGCGTGCAGGCCACCGGCGGTGGAAACCAGCACCACTTTCTTGTTGCC
Organism: Pseudomonas sp. RV120224-01b; assembly: GCF_003208145.1. Taxonomy (NCBI): domain Bacteria; kingdom Pseudomonadati; phylum Pseudomonadota; class Gammaproteobacteria; order Pseudomonadales; family Pseudomonadaceae; genus Pseudomonas; species Pseudomonas sp. RV120224-01b. Next base: position 36,908 of record NZ_QKMQ01000007.1, read on the forward strand.
GCACAGGCCTTCCGGGCCAGCTTCGGTGTAGCGGAACGTTTTGCCGGCAACGGCCACGCGGTCGATCCAGGCCTTGAGTTGGGTCGGTACCGTGAAGTTGTACATCGGCGCGCCAATGACTACAGCATCAGCAGCCAGGAATTCTTCCAGGGTTTCAGCACTGAGCCTGGCTTCAAAAGCCTGGGCAGCATCACGCATGTCTTCAGGGGTGCCAGCAGCTACCAGGGTGGCGGCAGAAAAGTGGGCGATGGCGTCAGCGGCCAGGTCACGGTAAACCACTTCCACGCTTGGATCGGCGGCTTTCCAGGCTTCGACCACTTCACGGCTTAGCTGGCGGGAGGCGGAATTGTCGCCCAGGATGCTCGAATCGATGTGCAACAGTTTCATGGGACTCTCCTGTGATTGAAGACCGCGCCAGTGGGCGATCACGATGGGGAGAATCCTACCGGGGTGCGCAATGGCTGATAAGGAGGCAAAAATGCGTTAGTTTGTCCCACAGATAGAACAGTGAGACATGCCCATGCAAGATCTTAACGACCTCTTTTACTTCGCGCGCGTCGTCGAAGCCGGTGGATTCGCCGCAGCCGGGCGCCAGCTGGGTATCCCCAAGTCGCGCCTGTCGCGGCGTATCGCCGAGCTGGAAGAGCGCCTTGGCACGCGCCTGCTGCAACGCACCACGCGGCAGCTCAAGCTCACCGCAGTAGGTGAACGCTACCTGCATCATTGCCAGGCCATGCTGCTGGAAGCCGAAGCGGCCGATGAAGCCGTAGCCAGCATGAGCAGTGAACCGCGCGGGCGCTTGCGGGTGTCTTGCCCGGTGGCGCTGGCACATGCATTCCTGCCAGATGTGATCAGCCGTTTTCTTGAGCAGTACCCGCTGGTGCAACTGGACATGGTGCTGCTCAACCGCCGGGTCGACCTGATTTCCGAAGGCATCGACGTGGCACTGCGCGTGCGTGACCTGGGCGATGAAGACCCGGCGCTGGTCACCCGCCGCCTTCGCCAGGCGCAAATGCAACTGGTGGCTGCGCCCGGGTTCGCCGATCACATTCGTGAACCTGCAGAGCTGGCGTCACTGCCCGTGCTGGGCGCCGCTGAAGCAGACCGGTTGGTACACTTCCGCTTGTTCGGCCCTCATGGCAAGCAGCAGGAAATCGCCCTGGAACCGCGCCTGGCCATTGATGATTTCGTAGTACGTAATGCTGCTGTACGGGCCGGCCTCGGCTTCACTGCCCTGCCCAGCATGTTTTGCGAGGAAGAACTGGAGCGCGGCGAACTGGTGCGCCTGCTGCCAGACTGGTCGCTACCGGGTGGCTACCTGCAAGCGGTATACCCCCACCGGCGGGGTGTACTGCCTGCAGTGCGGGTATGGATCGATCACCTGGCGGCATCATTCGAGGCCTGTGGAGAACGGTATGTCTGAAAGGAAAATGAGCGAAGCCGAAGTGGCAGCGTTTTGCCTGAGCCTGCCGGGTGCGCGGGAAGACTACAAATGGGGTGGCATTCGGGTGTTTTCAGTGGCAGGCAACAAGATGTTCGCCGTGCTCGACCTGGCCGGTGCGGGTTTGTCATTCAAAGTGGCCGATGAACTGTTTCTCGGCTACTGCGACCGCCCAGGGGTGCGGCCTGCGCCGTATCTGGCGCGGGCAAAATGGATCAGCATGGCGCAGCCCTACCCCATGGGGCGTGATGAGCTGTGTGATGTGTTGCAGCGCTCGCACCAACTGGTGGTGCGCCGGCTGCCGAAGCGCTTGCAGGTAGGGCTGATGATGTGAACTACCTGTACCGGCCTCTTCGCGGGTTTACCCGCGAAGAGGCCGGTACAGGCAATAATCAATTGAAGGGCAGATAACGCCCCTCAAAAAACAGCCAGTCCGCCCAGAACACCTGGTGCACCAGCACAATCCCCCAGAACACCAGCTGGTAAGACAGCTTGCGAGTCTTGTGCCGAAACACCTGCTGCGCCACCAGTGCCCCCGGCCAGCCACCCAACAGCTCACTGGCATGCAGCACTTTCTCGGGCGTACGCCAGGCCTGGGTACGCGCCTGCTGCTTATCCTGCCAATACAGCAACAGGCTGATCAGGCTCATGGCCGGGTACAGCGCCAGCGGCCACCAGGCCTGGTCGTTCCAGGCCATGCGCGCAGCGCCCAGCCCGGGCAACAGGCACAGCACCCCCAACAGCAGCAGTTTCAGGCGCACATTGCGCACGCCCTCCGCCCGTTGCCCGCGCAACACCTCAGCCATGCGCTGTCGACCAGTCAACCCAGCCGAACTGCCAGGTCGCCAGAATCAGCAGGCCGAACACAATGCGATACCAGGCAAACGCCGCGTAGCTGTGGTTGGCAATGAACTTGAGCAACGCGCGCACGGCGATCATGGCGAAGATGAACGACGTCACGAAACCAACGGCAAATACCGGCAAGTCACCGGGCTGGAACAGGTCACGGTACTTGTAACCCGAATACACCGCCGCGCCGACCATGGTCGGCATCGCCAGAAAGAACGAAAATTCGGTCGCGGCCTTGCGCGACAAGCCGAACAGCAGGCCGCCAATGATGGTCGAGCCCGAGCGGGAAGTGCCCGGAATCATTGCCAGGCACTGGATGAAGCCGATCTTCAGCGCATGGCTCCAGCGCATGTCGTCCACATGGTCCACCTGCACGCGGTGTTCGCGGCGCTCGGCCCAGAGCATGATGACGCCACCCACCACCAATGCCGCCGCCACGGTGATCGGGTTGAACAGGTACTCGTGAATCAGGTCGGCGAACAGCACGCCCAGCACCACCGCCGGCATGAACGCCAACAGCAGGTTACCGGTGAAACGCCGCGCCTTGGGCTGGCTGGTCAGGCCAAACACCACTTCGAAAATTTTGCCACGAAACTCCCACACCACCGCCAGGATCGCTGCCAGCTGAATGATGATGTTGAATGCCATGGCCCGCTCACCGCCAAAACCTATCAGGTCGGCGACGATGATCTGGTGCCCGGTACTGGAGATCGGCAGAAACTCCGTCAGCCCTTCGACCACGCCTAAGATGATTGCCTGAAAGGCAGTCCAAAAATCCATCATTCCCCCGGATGGAGCGCCGCTTGCTGCGGGCCCCTTGTTCTTGATTTGCTTGAATTTGCCGCACGCGGCCCGGCTGTTTTACAGCGACTGTTGGGCGCAACGCCAGTAGAAAAGTTCACACCCGCTAAAGGTTTCATCTTGCGCGGCCGAAATCCTAGCAGAGCGCCTTTGCAATCGCTTTACGCGACCTGCTGCAGACTATTTCAAAGATAGCACTTAGCCATTAGTCGGGTGGGGACCTGTCGCAAAGCATGCTTGGATGCACCTCAATAAAAAGAACAATGCGGGAGCTCCTGGATGAACACGTTGAGATCGATGTCGATCAGCCGGCGCCTGTGGCTGATCCTTGTGGTGGCGGTGGCCATGCTGGTGGTGCTTGGCCTGCTCATGCTGCGCCAGATCCACGGTGACCTTTACCAGGCCAAAGCGGAAAAAACCCGCCATGTGGTGCAGACCGCCGCTGGCGTGCTGGCCTATTACCAAGGGCTGGAGGCGGCCGGCTCGCTCAGCCGCGAAGCCGCCCAGCAACAGGCACTGCAGGTGGTACGTGCGTTGCGCTACGACCACGATGACTATTTCTGGATCAACGACCTGGGGCCAAAGATGATCATGCATCCGGCCAACCCCAAGCTCGATGGCCAAGACCTTTCTGCCATTCGCGACCCCGACGGCTTTGCCGTGTTCAACGAAATGGTCGCCCTGGCCCGCCAGCAGGATGCAGGGCCGGTCAACTACCGCTGGCCCAAACCCGGTGCCAGCGAGCCGGTCGCCAAGACTTCCTATATACAGCTGTTCAAACCCTGGGGCTGGATTATCGGTTCAGGCGTGTACGTCGATGACGTGCAGGCCGAATTCGCCCGCCAGTTGCGCGATGCCTCGCTGGTGGGCGTGGGCATTGCCCTGCTGATGGCACTGGTGGTACTGCTGATTGCGCGCAGCATTGCCCGCCCCTTGCAGGAGGCCGTGCAGGCCATGGGCAACATCGCCAGCGGCGAAAGCGACCTGACCCGGCGCCTGGACACCCACGGCCGTGACGAAATCACCCACCTGGGCGAGCACTTCAACCGTTTCAACGGCAAGCTGCAGGGTGTGGTCGGCCAGCTGCAAGGGGCGGCCCACGCGCTGGCCCAGTCCGCCGGGCACGTCGGCGACAATGCAGGCGCCGCACAGCAGCACAGCGCTCAACAATCGCTACAGATGGACCAGGTAGCCACCGCCGTGAACGAGGTGACCTATGCCGTGCAGGACGTGGCCAAGACCGCCGAACAGGCCGCCGGGGAAATGCGCACCGCGCAGCAGCAGGTAACCCATGGCCAGCAAGCGATTCATGGCAGCCTGGCGCAGATCGACCGGTTGTCGCTGACCATCGACCAGGCCGTGCAGGTGATTCGCGACCTGGCCGGCCACAGCACGCGCATCGGCGGTGTGCTCGATGTCATCCGCTCCATCGCCGAGCAGACCAACCTGCTGGCGCTGAATGCGGCCATCGAAGCGGCGCGGGCCGGGGAACAGGGCCGTGGCTTTGCCGTGGTCGCTGACGAGGTTCGCCTGCTGGCCCAGCGCACCGCGCAGTCGACGGCAGAGATCCATACCATGATCGAGCACCTGCAAAGCCAGTCGGACGCAGCGGTCAAAGCCATCGACACCAGCAGCGAAGCCTCGCGCCAAACCGTCGAGCAAGCCCGCGAAGCCGGCGCCAGCCTGGACGCCATCAACCAGGCACTGACCAACCTGACCGCGCTGAATGCCTCCATTGCCAGCGCCACCTTGCAGCAGTCGCATGTGGTCGAGGAAATCAACCGCAATGTGCTGGATACCGCCGGGCTGTCCCAGCAGACGGCCGATGCGGCGCGCCAGTCCAGCGATGCCGGGGTGGCACTGGGGCAGTTGAGCGAAGAGCTGGAACAGTTACTTCGGCAATTCCGGGTTTAACGCCGGCCTCTTTTGTGGGAGCGGGCATGCCCGCGAAGCATGCAACGCGGTGTATGGCACCGGCTTCGCCGGTGTTCGCGGGCATGCCCGCTCCCACAGAGAACCTATGCATCCCCACCTACTGCGCCCTACACCTTCCCTGGCCGACCCGCTACAATCGCGCCCTTCCCCGATAGTCTCCCCAAGGATCGCCGATGTCCGGCCTTGAACTCATCGCCGCCGTCCTCGGCGTCACCGCTGTCTGGCTCACGGTCAAACAAAACGCCTGGTGCTGGCCGATCGGCCTGGTCATGGTGCTGATCTATGGCTGGCTGTTCTACGAGGTAAAGCTGTACTCGGGCATGCTGCTGCAACTGGCCTACGCGATCCTGCAACTGTACGGCTGGTGGCAATGGAAACGCCCCGGCCGCACCGAAGACGCCCGCCAGGTATCGCGCCTGCAAGGCCCTGCGTTATGTGCCGGCCTGGCTGCCGGGGTACTCCTGAGCGCAGCACTGGGCTCGGCCATGGCCAACTGGACCGATGCCGCCCTGCCCTGGCTCGACGCCACCCTGACCGGTTTCAGCCTGGTGGCGCAACTGTGGATGGCCCAGAAGCGCCTGCAATGCTGGCCGCTGTGGGTGGCAGTAGACATCGTCTATGTAGGCTTATACCTGCACCAGCAGCTGTACTTCACGGCGGGCTTCTTTGCCGTGCTCACCCTGATTGCCGTGCGCGGCTGGCTGGAATGGCGCCGCGACCCGGCGTTGGCGCAACCATGAGCACGCAACACGCCATGAAGGTCCTGGTGCTGTGCGGCCCCGAATCCAGCGGCAAGAGCTGGCTCAGCGGTGTGATCCAGGCGCATTTCGGCGGTGTGGTGGTGGCCGAGTACGTGCGCCACTTCATCGACCAGGAGTGCCGCGATACCTGCTATGCCGATATCCCTGCCATCGCCCACGGCCAGCTGGCCTGGGAGGACCGGGCGCGCGAACAGGCGCCACCGCTGCTGATCCTCGACACCCACCTGCTCAGCAACATGCTCTGGAGCCGCGCCTTGTTCGATGACTGCCCGGCCTGGCTGGAACAAGCCTTGCTTGAACGGCACTACGACCTGCACCTGCTGCTGAGCCCGCAGGGGGTGGACTGGGTTGCCGATGGCCAGCGCAGCCAACCCGACATCAACGACCGCCAGCGCTTTTTCGACGACAGCCTTGCCTGGCTGCAACAGCATAATCAGGCGCACCAGATACTTGAGGGCAATTGGCCGCAGCGCCAGTTGCTGGCCTTGCAAGCCGTTGCTACGCTGCTTGATAGCGATGCGCCATCCTGCCCGACCGAGTGTTAACCTACTGACACACTCCAGTGGGGCAAGGCCCCCGAAATTGCGGGGCTTCCCCCCTTTTCGGGGGCAGTGTCAAACCCGTGAAACACCCCTGCAAAAACCCTTCCAATCAAGGCCACAGCTGGCTTGGCCAGCAACGCCCACGGCTGGCTGTTTCACCGCTGAGACAGAATACGCCGCAGTTTGTCAGCCTCTTGCCCTAACTGTCTGATCTGAAAACGATTCTCAAAAGCGGCACACCATCTGCTCTGTCCTTTGCATCGCTGAACAAGGCCAGCGCTCAAAGAAGGAGTTGCCGTCGTGAGGAAGAGTGACAAACGCCTCTATCACTTGTTGTTGGCGGGTTGTGTACTGGGGGCATTGAGCCTCACGGCCCACGCAGACAAAGGCATCATCATCATCAAGCGCGACGTGCAGGTGCGCAACGCGACGATCCCGCCCTTGATCCCTGACCCGAGCCCGACCACGGTCAACGCCAACCCTTCTGCCCACGTGCTCAAGCAAACCAACGAGCTGAGCGATGGCGATTTCGCCAGCATCAGCAGTGGCGCCGGCATCAGCAACATGATTACCCAGCAGACCAACAACCTGGGGGGTAACCTCGGCAACCAGAACCAATTGCCCAACCTGTCAGGCGGCCGTGGCACGGGGGGCGCGGGTAACGGCATCTCCAACATGGTCAACTCAAGTGTGCAACGCGGCCTCGCGCCATTGCAGATTCTGACCGGCGGGGGCAAGTGACATGAAGCACATGCTGCTGATTCTGGCCACCCTGTGCAGTACGCCAGGCCTCGCCGATTCCCTGGTTCCCGTCATCAACAATGCCAACATCGACAGCTCCGGCAGCCGCTATCAGGGCAACCTCTCCGTCAACCAGGCTGCCGGCGACAAACAGCAACAGGCCAATGCGCGGGCCATCGCCGTCGGGCCCGAAGCGAATGCCAGCACGCAGATCCGGCAACGGCTGAACACCCCCGCCGACCCGACGATGGATGCCCGCTCGACCATTCAAGGTAGCGCGTTCAGCAACGGCAGTGGTGCGCTGGGCGTCAACCAGAGCGCCGGCGCCAATACCCAGCAAGCCAATGCCCTGAGCATAACCCTCAGTGCTCAACCGCAAAGCATCGACGACAGCGTCCTCATGCAACAGAACGTGGCGCTGCTCAACAACTCCGGTCCAACTGACACCCCAACAGGCCATCGCCAGGTCACCACCAGTGACCAGGCCTTCACCGGTAGCCGCGGGGTGATCCAGTTGAACCAGAGTGCCGGGGTGGGAAACCGAATGGCCAACACCTTGAGCATCCGGGTCGCGGATTGACCCTTTCAGTTAAGAACGACACTTAACCAACATAGAGTACGGAGAATCACCATGAAACCCTCGATGGCAATCAAGCCTCTGGTGTTCGCAATTGCTGCGGTCATGGCTGTTGCTGTACAAGCTGGGCAAAACGATCGGCGCAATGACCACCACAACGGCCACCATAACAATGGTCATCACACGCCTCCTCCAACCAAAATCCCTGTGTATGCAACGGCCAATGCCTGGGATACCCAAACCAGCACCGATAACCGTATCAGCAATGAAGGCACCATCAACGAAGCCGAGATGAACCAGTCGGGCGAAGGCTCCAGTGGCAACGTCGGTATCAACGTGGCGGCCGGTAACGGCAACCAGCAGGATAACGCCGCAGCCATTGCCAACGCCGGCTCCGAGTCGAGCCTGGACAACAGCTTCGTGTTCGGCATGGCCAGTGCCACTGCCGATGTCGTGCAATCCAGCGACAACAACCGGGTCGACAACTATTCGACCCAGTCGTCTGCTGTGATGAGCGGCTCGGCCAGCGGGGCTGAGGGCAACATTGGCATCAACATCGCCGGTGGCGACCTCAACCAACAGAAAAACACCATGGCCATCGCCAACACCGGTGCGCCTCTGGGTAATGCCACTGCCACGGCTTCTGCCGAACAGGACGGGCCAGGCCTGGTCGTGAACAACAGTGCTGACCGCACTTACCGCGTCGACACGATCACCATCACCACCTCGGCCAGCGGCAGCTCGTCGCGCGACGGCGACTTCAACCTCAGCGTGGACAAGAGCTCGTCTTCGAGCTGGAACGCCAGCGGCTCCAACAGCTGGGATGCCAGCGGTTCGAAGTCGAAGGATGTCAGCGGGTCGCGTAGCAAAGAGTCCAGCTCCAGCTACAACGCTCAGCTTCACGCAACCCTGGATGCAGCGGCAGAAGCCTCGCACAGTGTCACCGTCGATCATGGCCGCCATGACCGCACGCGCAGCGAATCGGCCGACGCCTCGCTCAATGCATCGCTCGACGTGACCATCGACAAGTCGAAAGACAAGTCGTCCAGCTCTTCGTTCCAGAAGTCGTATGACTCTTCGTTCGAAGAAGCCTACAACTCCTCGTTCGAAAAATCGGGCAGCAAGTCGAAGGAATCGTCCAAGGACATCGTGAAGAGCTACAGCGAAAGCAGCTCGTACGACCTGAGCAACACTGTGTCCTTCCAGGTACTGACCCCGACCGGCTGGGCCAACCCTGTGACCAACACTGCAACCCTGAGCGGTTCGGTGAACGGTGGCAGTGGCAACCTGGGCGTGAACGTGGCAGCCGGTGTGGGCAACCAGCAGAGCAACTCGCTGGCCATTTCCAACACCTCGTTCTAAACGCTGCGCTTGAGGCCCCCTTCGGGGGGCCTTTCTTCAACACCCACCGGAAGGCATCCGATCATGCGCATTATCGCCTTGGCGTTTTTGCTGTGCCTGGCCAGCGTGAGCGAAGCTGCACAAATGCCGCTGTCCGTCCTGCCGGGCGGTGCCGTGGTATTCAAGCCCATCCAGAGCGTGCGTGAACGCAAGTTCGCCGACCTGGTGCAACAAAAAACCGACTTCAGTTGCGGCGCCGCCGCACTGGCGACCATCCTGCGCCAGGCCTACTGGCTGGATGTGGACGAACATCAGATCATCGAAGGCATGCTGGCCCACGCCGACCAGAACCTGGTGCGCACGCAAGGCTTCTCCATGCTCGACATGAAACGCTACGTCGAAAGCCTGGGGATGCGTGCCCGCGGCTACCGGGTAGCACCCGACACCCTGCACAGTGTGCGCATCCCGGTCGTGGTGCTGATGGACGTGCGTGGCTACAAGCACTTCGTGGTCATGCAAAAGGTCGACAAAGGCTGGGTGTACATCGGTGACCCGGTGCTGGGCCACAAGCGTTACAAGATCGATGATTTCCTGAAGGGCTGGAACGGCATCATCTTCGCTGTGATCGGCCAAGGGTACGACAAGAACAATGTCCTGCTCGACCCGCCCCTGCCACTGACTGCCAAGGGCCGGGTGAACAACTTCACCCCAGTGAAGGACACCGAGCTGCTGGACTTCGGCTTCATCAAAAGCGACTTCTTCTAACGACTGTTCTAATGACAAGGAGCATGAGGCTCCAGGGAGCATTTCATGAAGACTTCATTGTGGCTGGCCATGGCCTGCCTGGCCGCCAGCCTGCCAAGCCACGCCGAGGCGTTGAAACCCATCGAACTCAAGGACCAGGAGCTGGCCAACCTGCGTGGCCGCTATGTGATGCCGGGGCGCATCGTGAGTTTCGGGATTGTCATGTCCAGCACCTGGCAAAATGCCAAAGGGGACGTGATCGGGGCGACATCCACGCTGCAGGTTCAGCAGTCGACCATCAAGCCCCAGTTCTATGTCTCGATGATCGACGAAAAAGGCACCGGTGCCGCGTCGAGCGGTGCCTCTTCTGCGGGCACGGGCGTGGTCACAGGTGGCAACGGCCTGACCACCACTGAGGGTGTCACCCAGGTGGTGCGTGCAGCCGGCGACAATAATACGGCCTACAACAACGTTGATATCAATGTCACCAAAGCCAACCAGGCCCCCGCCGTGCAGCAGCAAGGCCAGGTACTGGCCGCTGGCCAGACCCTGGTCGGTGAAAACGGCGCCGGCTCGCTCAGCGTGTCCTCGACCGGCGTGGGCGTGCAGCTCAACATCAATGCCAGCAATAACCAGGGCAGCAGCGTGCAGCGCCTAGCCCAGGGCGGCCTGATGCAGAATTCGACGCTGCTCGGCAACGGCAACCTGGTCAACAACGTCACTTCCCTGAATGTGGTCATGCGTGAAAGCGTGCCAACGGCCGCCTCGCTGAACGGTAGCCTCGACCAGCTCAAAGGTCTTCGCACCTTCGGATACTGATCTACGCTCAGTCTCATCAAAAGTAGTCGGAAGGGACGGCAAATCCATGCACCGATCTTTAACGCTCAAAGCTTTTGTATGTTTGACTACCCTGGCCCCGGCCACAATGCTCTACGCAGCTGCCGACCCACAGGTCGAGGCCCTCAAGCAGGAACTGATCGAGCTTAAACGCCGTTACGAAGCCCAGCAGCAAGCGCTGATGGTGCTGGAGCAGCGCGTGCGACAGGTCGAGGAAGCCCCGGCGGCAGCGCAACCCAAACGCCTGGTCAAATCCCCCGCCGAAGGGGTCAAGGGTGCACAGACTGTCGCATCCGGCGCACCGGGCACCACCGGCAGCTCCTACGGCCAGGCGCTCACCGCCGACTCGGAGCCGGCGCAAAGTGTGTCCAACCTGTATGACGAAGCCAGCGGCTTTTTCGGTGGCGGCAAGTTCAGCTTCGAAACCGGCCTGACCTACACCCATTACGATACCCGTGCGCTCACGCTCAACGGCTTCCTGGCACTGGACTCGATTTTCCTCGGCAGTATCAACCTGGACCGCATCAAGGCCGACAACTGGACCCTGGACATGACCGCGCGCTACAACCTGGCGCAGCGTTGGCAATTCGACATCAACGTGCCCGTGGTGTACCGCGAGTCTACCTACTCTTCCGGCGGCGCGGGTGGCGCCGGGGCCAGTACCTCCGACGCCAGCGTGACCCGTGACCCGGAGATCGGCGACATCAACGTTGGTGTCGCGTACAAGTTCCTCGACGAGGACGAGACCTGGCCTGACGCTGTGGCCACCCTGCGTATCAAGGCACCGACCGGCAAAGACCCCTATGGCATCAAGCTCCGCGAGGTCGACGGCAACAGTAACCTGTCAGTACCGGAAAGCCTGCCGACCGGTAACGGTGTGTGGTCGATCACGCCGGGCATTTCGCTGGTCAAGACCTTCGACCCGGCCGTGCTGTTCGGCAGCCTGTCCTACACCTACAACATGCAAGACTCGTTCAGCGACATAAGCCCGCAGGTCAACAGCAAGGTGCCGGGTGACGTGAAGCTCGGCGACTCCTGGCAGATTGGCGGTGGCATTGCCTTCGCCCTGAACGAAAAAATGAGTATGTCGTTCTCGGTGTCCGACCAGTTCGCCCGCAAGAGCAAGATCAAACCGGATGGTGGTGACTGGCAATCGATCTCCAACAGTGACTACAACGCCGCCAACTTCAACATCGGCATGACCTTCGCCGCCACCAACAACCTGACCATCGTCCCCAACCTGTCCATTGGTCTGACCGATGACGCGCCAGACTTCTCCTTCAGCCTGAAATTCCCCTACTACTTCTGATACTTGCCCTCAGCCTGGCCCGTGCAAGCGGGCCTGGCTTTTGGTTACCAGCCTTGTAGCCAGCCGCTTTCCCCTTCCCGGCCTGTTATCATCCAGCACAGATGCATGACGATTTAATGGCAAAAGGGAAGTTTTTGTGAAGAACCTGTCCGACCACCCACGTACCCGGCTTGCCGCCTTGGCAGCCCTGGTGCTGGTGATCCCACTGGGTACGCGCGCCATGCTGGGTTGGTCCAACCCGCTCGGTTACCTGTCCGACCTCGCCCTCGGCAGCCTGCTGGTCTTGCTGCTGCACCGTCGGCCATGGTGGCTGGCCCTGCCCGTGCTGCTGGCCTGGGCTGCCCTGTGGGTGGCCTCGGCCGAACTCGTGAGCGCGGTGGGTCGGTTGCCCACCAGCGCCGACCTGACGTACCTCGTCGACCCGCAATTCATGGAGAACTCTACCGGCGGCGGCCTGGCCCATGCCTGGCTGCCCTGGCTTATGGGCGCAGGCCTGCTGGCCTGGCTGGCCACCGCGTGGCGTAGCCGCACCCGACGCAGCCAGCCGCTGCCGCGCAAGGCCTGGGCCATTCCCGCGCTGTTGTTCGCTACCCACTGGGGCAGCCAGCAGCTGGTACCCAGCGACGCCGACCAATGGCGGCAATACAACCTCACCCACCAACTGATGTCTGCCGGGGTCGGCACCCTGGAGCGCAAGGTCGAGGGCTGGATGGGCCGCACGCAAACGTTCACGCCGCTGGCCAGCAGCGGCCTGACGCAATCCGACCTGCATGGCCAGCGCCTGCTGGCCGGGCCAGGCAGTGCTCGCAACCTGCTGGTCATCACGGTGGAAGGTATCCCCGGGGCCTACCTGCGGCCCAATCGCCAGGCCCTGCACAGCCGCTTCGACGAAGACCTGATGCCCAAGGTCAGCCAGTGGGCCGAGCGCGGCATGAACACCCCGGACTACGTGCTGCACACCCACCAGACCATCCGCGGCCTGTACGCGATGCTGTGTGGTGACTACGACAAACTGGCCAATGGCACCCCCAAGGGCGTCGAGCTGCTAACCCAGAACGAACGCAACCAGGCCTGCCTGCCGGCGCAACTGCGCCAGGCCGGCTTTACCACCCATTACCTGCAAGGTGCCGGCCTGCGCTTCATGGCCAAGGACCGCATCATGCCGCACATCGGCTTCGATTCGGTGCACGGCCTGGAGTGGTTCCGCAACAAGAACTACCTGGACTTCCCTTGGGGCAAGGATGACCGGGCCTTCTTCGAAGGTGCCCTGGACTACGTCGGCCAGCTGCAAAAGCAGGACAAACCCTGGATGCTGACCCTGCTTACCGTGGGCACGCACCAGCCATATTCGGCACCCGCCGAGTACCTGGAACGCTATGACACGCCCAAACAGGCTGCCGTGGCTTACCTGGACGATGCGCTGGGGGCGTTTCTCGATAACCTGGAACGCCAGGGCGTGCTCAAGGACACGTTGGTGGTGGTGACCTCCGACGAGTCTCACGGCATCGACGGTGTGCGCCTGGCCTCGTCCTGGGGCTTCAACCTCACCCTGGCGCCGGAGCAGGCGCAACTGCCCCACATCAAGCGCGGCACGTACGGCCATATCGACCTGGCCACCTCCGTGCTCGACTACTTTGCACTGCCCATTCCAATAGCGCTTGGTGGTCGCTCGCTGTACCGCGACTACGATACCGGCCGCGAAATGATTTCCTACACCAATGGCATGCTGCGCTATCACAACGGCCAGGGCGTCTTCACCGAATGTGACTTCCAGCAGCGCTGCCGGCGTTACGCCAGCGAGGGCTTCATTGCCGACCAGGCCCGCTATCTGGGCCCGGGCGACAGCCTGCTCGGCCAGCAGATCGGCGCTTTGGCCGGGGTGCTCGACCAGTCCCTGCTGCAAACCCCGCTTAACCTGCGTTACCAGTTCGGCGGCCCTTCGCCGATCAAGCTGCGCAAGCGCATTCACGATGACTGGGCCGATAACCTGATCGGCGCCCAGTACCTTGAAATGCCGGAAGGCTCGCACACCCGCGTGAGGGTGAAGGTGCGCTCGCTGGACCCCAAACGTGTCGCCTACATCCAGCTCAAGGCCAAGCAACTGGAGCAGGATGTGCCACTGGGCCTGCCTGCCGAGGTGAAGGTCACCGCCGACGAACCGCTGGAGATGGAGTTCAGCTTCGACAACCCGACCGAACGCAAAGCGTTTTCCTTCCATTTGCTGGGGTATGGCGGCGGTAAGGTGGAAGTCAGCGACTTCAGCGTGATCACCGCGCTGCCCGGAGAGGATGACGCCGCAGATGAACTGACCGAGGGCCACATTGCCCATTCGGGCTGAGCGGATAACCACTCATCGCCCGGCTACCGGTGCCTGTCGAATCGGCAAACGCGTGCTCGACTAGTGTGTGAATCCCCAGTGTGGAGACAGCACCATGAGCACAAGCGAAAGCAGGCACCCGGTGGTTTCCCGTAGCCAGTGGCTGGCAGCACGCCGGCAACTGTGGCTCCACGAAAAGGCCTTTACCCACCACCGCGACGCGCTGTCCGCAGCGCGCCGCGCCCTACCCTGGGTCAAGGTCGAGCAAAGCTATCGCTTCCAGGGACCGGACGGCGAACTGAGCCTGGCTGACCTGTTCGCAGGCCGCAGCCAGCTACTGCTTTATCACTTCATGTTCGCCGAAGGCTGGAGCGAAGGCTGCCCCGGCTGTTCGTTCCTGGCCGACCACTTTGACGGCGCCAACCTGCACCTGGCGCACCACGACGTGTCGCTGGTGGCGGTGTCGCGAGCCCCCTATGCCGAATTTCAGGCGTTTCGCCGCCGCATGGGCTGGCAGTTCCCGTGGTACTCGTCACAGGGCAGTGGTTTCAACGAGGACTTTGGCGTCAGTGTGGGCACCGAGGGAGAACGGCAGTACAACTATGAGCCGTATGACGGCAGTGAAAGCGAGTTGCCTGGCCTGAGTGCGTTCTACCGTGAAGCGGACGGCAGCGTTTACCACACCTACTCGACCTATGCCCGTGGGCTGGACATTCTGGTCAACACCTACAACTTCCTGGACATTGCGCCACTGGGGCGCAACGAAGGCGGGACCATGGACTGGGTGCGGCATCATGATCGGTATGAAGGGCAGCCAGATAAACCTCACTGCTGCCACAAATGACCCAGGCACCACGCACGGAACTTTGGGGCTGCTGCGCAGCCCATCGCCGGCAAGCCAGCTCCCACAGGGACCGCGTAATTTTGAAGATCTGCGCAGTAGCTGTGGGAGCTGGCTTGCCGGCGATGGGCCGCAAAGCGGCCCCAACTGCTTAACTGACTGGCGTTAGGGCAGGCCCGCGTACGCCTAGCATCCCGCGCTCGACGATAAAGTCGATCACCGCCTGCAACCCCTCGCCCTTCTTCAGGTTGCTGAACGTCCACGGCCGCTGCGGGCGCATGCGCTGGGTGTCGCGCTCCATCACTTCCAGCGAAGCCCCCACATAGGGCGCCAGATCAGTCTTGTTGATCACCAGAAAGTCCGACTTGGTAATACCCGGGCCGCCCTTGCGCGGAATCTTCTCGCCCTCAGCCACGTCGATCACATAGATCGTCAGGTCGGCCAGCTCCGGGCTGAACGTGGCGCTGAGGTTGTCACCGCCGCTTTCCACGAAAATGACCTCAAGGTTACCGAACTTGCGCGCCAGCGCCTCAACGGCGGCCAGGTTCATCGAGGCGTCTTCGCGAATGGCCGTGTGCGGGCAACCGCCGGTTTCCACGCCCACGATGCGCTCCGGCTCCAGGGCGCCGGCTTCGGTGAGGATGCGCTGGTCTTCCTTGGTGTAGATGTCATTGGTAACCACAGCGATCTGGTAGTGATCGCGCATGGCCTTGCACAGCGCTTCCAGCAGTGCGGTCTTGCCAGAGCCGACCGGGCCGCCGACACCGACGCGCAGGGGTTGTTGATAGCTTTGCATGAAGGCAGTCCTCAGGAACGGAACAAACGGGTGTATTGGGTTTCGTGACGCGATGAGGCAATGGCCAGCAATGGCAGGCCGCCACCGAGCTGGTCATCAGCCAGCGCCAGGGCCTGGTCAAGTGCAGCGGGCAATTCGGTGCCCAGGTCGCGCAGCAAGGTCTGGGCCGCCTGCTGGCCGAACGGCACCAGCTTGACCCCGGCCATGACCGCGCCTTCGAGCCAGGCAAAGCCATGGCCCAGGGCCAGCTGACGCAGTGGAATGCCCCAGTGCGCAGCCAACCAGGCCATACCGCCCAACTGGGTCAATTCAAGGCTGGCGCGCCACACCGGCGCCTGGCCCAGTTGCCAGCCGTCGAGCAGACGCGCCAACGCCGCACCACGCTGCTGCTCTTCCAGGCGCAGCTCGGCGGTTTCGCGGTTGGCCAGCAAGAAGCGGCTCCAATGGCCGAAGGCCTCGGCGTCCTCGGCCTGACACGCGTGATACAGGCGCGCCAGCACCGGCCAGTCCAGGCGCGCCAAGGTGTCTTCGACCTGCTCGCGCTGCCAGGCAGCGAAGCCGTCCACGCCCTTCACCCAGCCCGCCTCGACCGCCCACTCCAGGCCTTGCGAATACGTGAAGCCGCCCACCGGCAGGCCGGGGCTGGCCAGCTGCAACAGGCGCAGCAACGCCAGGTCGCTGTCCATCAACCGGCCAGCACCAGCGCGGCACCGGCCAACAGGCCACCACCGAAGGCTTTCTGCAGGCCACTGTGCCGGCGCAGCAGGCACCCGACGGCAAAGCCCGCCGCCAACAGCAAGCCGCTGACCGTGACAAAGCCGGCGCTGAACTGCCAGAACGCGCTTGGCGTGGCTTCCACGCCATGGGCCCAGCCGTGGAACAGGGCAAACACCGGCATGGCCATGGCCAGCAGCAACTGCCGGCTCGGCAGCAGCACCGCCCCGGCGGCCACCAGCAGCGACACGGCAATCAGGGTTTCCATGCCCAGCACGTCACCGAACAAGTGGCCACATACGGCCCCAGCAAACATCGCCGCCAGGGTTGCCAAGGGCAGCGTCAGGCTACGCCGGGTCAGTGCAGCGAGTACGCCAGTGCCCAACAGCATCAGCAGGTGGTCAAGGCCCGTCAGCGGGTGCAGCAGGCCATCGTGCAACGGATTGCTGTCATGCCCAGGGTGAGCGAAAGCCGGCAGCGCCAGCATCAGTAGAAACAGGGCGAACGTCTTTTTCATGGGTTGCTCCAGGGCAGTTCAGGAATGGGCAGGCAGGCGAACGAACGGGTGATCGTTGCCGTGGGCATGGCTGTGGCCATGCGGCGCGCTCTGGTAGGCGCCCGCTTCGGGCTCGAACGGAGCCTGTTCGGCCTCCACCGTCAGGCCCAGACCACGCAGCATGTCGTCCAGCACATGGTCGTGCTGGAAACGCAGCAGGCCAGGCTCGATCTGCAGGGGCACGTGGCGGTTCCCCAGGTGATAGGCCGCACGGGCCAACAGGTGCGGGTCGGCACAGCGCACCGTCGACACCGTTTCGGGTGCCGCCAGCACGCGAATCAGCTGGCTGCCATCGGCATCGGCAAGCAACTCTCCCCCGCGTAGCAGGTGGCCGCGTTCGAGCATCAGGCCGGCCTCGCGGCCATCGTCCAGGGTCACGCGCAGGCGGCTCTTGATACGGCTGTCCACATCCAGGGTGACAGTGCCGGTTTCGGTGAGCGTGCCGGGCTCGGTGATGCGGCGGGTCAAGACAATCATCGGTGCTCCTTCAAAACAGGAAATAACGCTGGGCCAGCGGCAACTCGCTGGCCGGCTCGCAGACCAGCAGCTCGCCATCGGCACGCACCTGGTAGGTTTGCGCATCGACCTCGATCAGCGGCTGCAAGGTGTTGTGGACCATGTCCGGCTTGCGCACCCGGCGGCAGCCGTTGACCACGCCTATCAGGCTGCGCAGGTTCAGCTCTTCTGCCAGGCCGCGGTCCATGGCCGCCTGGGGCAGGAAGGTCATGCGCGTGGCATGCCGCGCCGCGCCCAGGGCGCCGAACATGGGCCGGTAGTGCACCGGCTGCGGCGTGGGGATGGAGCCGTTGATATCGCCCATGGGTGCGGTGACGATCATTCCGCCCTTGATCACCAGCGCCGGCTTGACCGCGAAGAACGCCGGCGACCACAGCACCAGGTCGGCCAGCTTGCCCGCCTCCACCGAGCCCACTTCGTGGCCGATGCCATGGGTGAGTGCCGGGTTGATGGTGTACTTGGCGATGTAGCGCTTGACCCGGAAGTTGTCGCTGTAGGCGGTGTCGGGCGCCAGAGGCCCGCGGCGAAGCTTCATCTGGTGCGCTACCTGCCAGGTACGCAATACCACTTCCCCGACCCGGCCCATCGCCTGAGAGTCGGACGACGTCATGGCAAAGGCGCCCATGTCGTGGAGAATGTCCTCGGCCGCGATGGTTTCGCGGCGGATGCGTGATTCGGCAAAGGCCACGTCCTCGGCAATGCTTGGGTCCAGGTGGTGGCAGACCATCAGCATGTCCAGGTGCTCGTCGACGGTGTTGACCGTGTACGGCAGGGTCGGGTTGGTCGAGGAAGGCAACACGTTGGCCTGCCCCGCCGCGCGGATGATGTCCGGCGCATGGCCACCGCCGGCACCTTCGGTGTGGAAGGTGTGGATGGTGCGGTCGCCGATGGCCGCCAGGGTGTCTTCGATGCAACCGGATTCGTTGAGTGTGTCGGTATGGATCGCCACCTGGATGTCCATTTCCTCGGCCACGCCCAGGCAACAGTCGATGGCTGCGGGCGTGGAGCCCCAGTCTTCATGCAGTTTCAGGCCGACAGCGCCCGCAGCGATCTGCTCACGCAGCGCTTCAGGCCGCGAGGCATTGCCCTTGCCCAGCAAACCGATGTTGATCGGCAGGCTGTCGGCCGCCTGCAGCATGCGCGCCAGGTACCAGGGGCCGGGCGTGCAGGTGGTGGCATTGGTGCCGGTGGCCGGCCCGGTGCCGCCGCCGATGAAGGTGGTGACGCCACTGTTCAGCGCCTCGTCCACCTGCTGCGGGCAGATGAAATGGATATGCGAGTCCACACCGCCGGCGGTGACGATCTTGCCCTCGGCCGCGATCACTTCGGTACCTGGCCCGACCGGTACGTTCACGCCCGGCTGCACATCGGGGTTGCCGGCCTTGCCGATCACCGCGATACGCCCGTGCTTGATGCCGATATCAGCCTTGACGATGCCCCAGTGGTCGATGATCAGCGCATTGGTCAGCACCAGGTCCATGGCTTCGGCGGCCAGCATCTGGCCCTGCCCCATGCCGTCGCGGATCACCTTGCCGCCGCCGAACTTCACTTCTTCGCCATAGATCGTGAAGTCCTTCTCTACCTCAACCCACAGCGCCGTGTCGGCCAGCCGCACGCGGTCGCCCACCGTGGGGCCGAACATGTCGGCATAGGCCTGGCGGGAAATACGGCTCATACCCTGCCCTCCAGTGCACCCATCACCTTGCCCTGGAAGCCGTAGACCTCACGCTTGCCGGCGTAGGCCACCAATTGCACGGTGCGCGCCTGGCCTGGCTCGAAACGCACGGCAGTACCGGCCGGAATGTCCAGACGAAAGCCCAGGGTGGGCGCTCTGTCGAACACCAACGCGTCGTTGACTTCGTAGAAGTGGTAATGCGAGCCGACCTGCACCGGCCGGTCACCGTGGTTGGCCACGCTGACGCTGACGGTTTCCCGGCCACTGTTCAGTTCGATGTCGCCAGCAGCGACCTGGATTTCACCTGGGATCATGCGGGGCTCCTTGGCAGGTTCAGACGATGGGGTCATGCACGGTCACCAGCTTGGTGCCATCCGGGAAGGTCGCTTCGACCTGCACGTCGTGAAGCATTTCGGCAATGCCGGGCATCACCTGCTCGCGGGTCAGCACTTCGCGCCCCAGGCTCATCAACTCGGCCACGGTGCGGCCATCGCGTGCGCCTTCGAGCACGGCGGCGCTTATCAGCGCCACCGCTTCCGGGTAGTTCAGCTTCAGGCCACGGGCCAGGCGCCGTTCCGCCAGCAAGGCAGCGGTGAACAGCAGCAGTTTGTCTTTCTCTCTCGGGGTCAGCTCCATGGCGCTCTCTCAGGTGGCCCAAATGCGTGGTGGGCAAGCTGGCAGGCCAAGGACGGCCGGGCGCAGCACATGCCACAGGCGTTGCAGGGTGCGTTGCAGGTGTTGGTTGTCGTGGTCGAGCACACGGATGACCAGCAACGAACCCAACAGGGTCGCGCCAGCCGGGTTGGCCAGTTCATCCAGCAGCGGGCGAACTTGCTCCAGCACCGCCTGGTCGGCCGGTGCCGCACAGAACGTGGCGAGCAGCGGGTGGCCGCCGAGCTTGTCCAGGTGCCCGCCTTCGATGCGCAGGCGTTCGTGCAGGCCGACTTCGTCGGGCAGTTCAATGTGCAAGCGGCTGTCCAGCCTGCCCTGCTCGAAACGCTCGCTCATGACCGGGCGCCCGAGGCACAAGGTTTCCCAGGCCAGCAGCCGCGCCCCGGGTTCGAGGGTGAAACGGCTGTCGAGGCTGGCGCGGGCGCCGGAGAAGAAGATGCTGTCTTGCGGCAGCCATTCCAGGGTGCTGCCAGCCGCCAGCCGAAAACGCTGGGTCAGCCGTGCGGTGAGGCCGATGCTGCGGTAGAACTTGCTGGCGCCGGGCATGGTCAGCAGCGCGTGGCTGCCAGGTTCCAGGTGGATATCCAGTTCCAGGCGGTCGCCGGCGACGATGCCACCCGGCGGGTGCAACACATAGACATGGCACGGCGCACCTTCAGGATAAAAAGGCCGCTGCACCAAAAGAGGTCCGAAATGGCGCCACGCACCAAGGCGGGTCACGTCGTCGCGCCTGACAAAGCGCAACTGCAGGTGGGCGCTCCAGCCTGCATCGTCTTTTTGTTGTTCGATCTGCTCCGCGAGCGACATCCTGCGGCCCCTGAAATCCGTGGCCTGCTGGCCGTTTAGAGGGTCCGGCGCGGGCGACTGCTAGCGCGCACGGCCTGACCACTCGATCAAATTCGCAGGCTGGATATAGCAGTTTGCGGGCCAACTCCGCAGGTGAAGGCAGATGAAACTTTTCTCAAAGCCGCTCTGGCACAGGGCATACGGGGGAATGGCGCACAAAGCGGGGGCGCGCACTGGCCCTGTTTCGGTGCCAGCAGAAATGCAATCGGGGCTGCAAAGCGGCCCCGAATACATCAAGACTCAGTAGTCGAAGCGGTCCACCGCACGGCGGCGTTCGTTGTCATCGCGCCGGTCATAGATGGCCGTGGTCTGGATATTGGCATGGTGTGCCAGCTTCTGCGCAATCGACAGGTCATGCTCTTCGATCACCCGGGTAATGAATGCCCGGCGGAAGTCATGCGGCATGATCTTCACCCCCACCTGCGCACCGCGCTGGCGGGCGATGTAGTAGATGGCATGTTTGGTAATGCGCGCCCGGGTAATGTGGCTACCACGGCGGATGCGGTTGAACAGGAACGGGTCATCCTCCGCACCGGCAGGCAGGTCCTGGCGGCGCAGGTCGAGCCAGGCCTGCAACTTCTCGAATGCCCATGGCGGGGCGTACTTGACCAATTGGTGGTTGCCCTTGCCCACCACCTGCAGGCTGCGCGCCTCGAAATCGACCTGGTTCAGGTCGATGTCGACCGACTCCGACTTGCGCATGCCGGTACCGTACAGCAAGGCAATGATCGCGGCATCGCGTACGCCCTGCGGCCGAGGGTCGGCCGCGCACACGTCCATCAGCTCGCGAATCAGGCTGCGCCGCAAGTTGCGCCCGGGTGGCAGGCGAGTGCCAGTGGCCGGCTTGACCTCGCGAATGCGCAACAGCTGCTCATGATCGATCAGGCCCTGGCGCCAGGCCTCGTTCATCACCCCGCGAATCGCGTTGACGTACAGCGACGAGCTGTTGGGGGCATATCCGTCGGCACGCAGGGCAGCCACCAGCGCAATCACATGGCCGGGTTCGAGCCGATGCCAAGGCACATCGACGATGTTGCAGTCGACAAAGCCCAGCCGATCGGCGGCGTCCTGAAGGATGTAGCGCATGGTTTGCTGGCTGGATGGGGCCAGGCGGGCCATGTACTGCAGCAGCGGATTGTTGGAGAGATCGGACAAAACGTGAATCCTGTAGCGAAGCGGCGGCGGGTATTGAGCCGGCCAGCATCTGAAGCAAGTCGAAGCGATTGATGAACAAGGGCCAATGACGTTTCAAGCGCACGCCATTCGAACCCAAAGCAGTGCCATCATCTTGATATTCAGGGATTTTATAGCTGAACGGGCCAGATCTTAACCCATTTACAGCGTCGATGGCCGCCCGTACGGCGCCAAGCCTGCCAGCCAACTAAATGGCCGTCGGCCACCACCCTGGGAACATCTGCTGCACCCGCGGCTCGGCGAAACGCTCATCAATCAGCACCAGTACGCCACGGTCCTGGTCACCTCGGATAACCCGGCCCGCCGCCTGGATCACCTTGCGCACCCCCGGGTAGAGATAGGCGTAATCGAACCCCGCACCAAACTGCCGCCCAAGGCGCTGCTTGAACTGCTCGTTGACCGGGTTGACCTGCGGCAGCCCGAGTGTTGCGACAAACGCGCCGATCAAGCGCGTGCCCGGTAAATCCACCCCCTCACCGAAAGCACCGCCCAGTACGGCGAAGCCGATGCCCTGCCCGTCGCTGACAAAACGATCGAGAAATGCCTGACGGGCCGCTTCGTCCATGCCCGGTTCCTGAGCCCATTGCGGAATCTGCGCATGCTGCTCTGCCAACAGCCCTGCCACCTGCTGCAGGTATTCGAAACTGCTGAAGAACGCCAGGTAGTTGCCCGGCATCCGCTCATACTGCCGGGCAATCAGCTCGACGATTGGCGCCAGAGAGGCGTGACGTTGCTGGTAACGGGTAGACACCTGGCTGGCAATCCGCACCTCAAGTTGCTCTGCACGAAACGGCGCGGCCACCTCCAGCCAGGCGGTGTCGGCTGGCATGCCCAGCAGGTCGCTGTAGAAATGCCGCGGGCTCAATGTGGCGGAAAACAGCGTCACGCTACGCGCCGCCTGCATGCGCGGGGCCAGCAGGCGCGCGGGGGTGACATTGCGCAGGCACAGCGTGGCCAGCCGGCGCTTGCGTGGGCCCTGGCGCTGGCTGATGTCGAACAGGAAGTGCTCGTCGAACAGCTCGGCCACCCGGGTGAATTGCAAGGCGTGGTAGAAGAACTGCAACACCTGCGGGTCCATGTGCGCGGGCGCCTGGTTCATCTGATCCTGAATCAGCCCGATGCATTGCTGCAAGGCACGCAGCAAGCCTTCGGGCAACGACTCGCTGGCCTGATACGGCGCACGCTGCTCTTTGTACAGTGCGTTCCACTGGCGGTTCAGCCGGTCCAGCGCACTGCCAAGCCCGGGTGGTTTGCTCTGGCGCAACGCCAGCAACTGGCCTTGGTCGAGGCTGGCGCTGTACATGCCGCGCCCACGCTCGACCAGGTTGTGCGCCTCATCCACCAGCACGGCAACGCGCCACTGGTTGAGCTGGGCAAGGCTGTACAGCAGCGCATGCGCATCGAAGTAGTAGTTGTAGTCGGCAACCAGCACGTCGACCCAGCGGGCCATCTCCTGGCCCAGGTAGTAGGGGCATACCTGATGTGCCAAGGCCACTTCGCGCAGGTTGGCGCGGTCGAGCAACGGCAATGCTGCCGCCGCTTCGCGCGCCGCCGGCAAGCGGTCGTAGAAGCCCGTCGCCAATGGGCAGGACTCGCCATGACAGGCCTTGTCCGGGTGTTCGCAGGCTTTGTCGCGGGCGATCAGCTCCAGTGTGCGCAACGCGGGCTGCGGCGTTGCTTCGGTAATCTGGCGCATGGCATCCAGCGCCAGCGCCCGGCCCGGCGTCTTGGCCGTAAGAAAGAACAGTTTGTCCAGCTGCTGCGGCACCATGGCCTTGAGCAGCGGGAACAAGGTACCGAGGGTCTTGCCAATGCCGGTGCTGGCCTGGGCCATCAGGCAACGGCCGGTACTCACCGCCTTGTACAAGGTTTCGGCCAGTTGCCGTTGGCCCTGGCGGAACTGTGGGTAGGGAAAGCTCAGTGCCTGAAGGCCCTGGTCGCGTTCGGCCAGACGTCGTTGCTGGCATTGAGCCCAACCCAGAAAGCGCTGACACTGGGTTTCAAAGAAGGCCCGCAGTTCAGTCGCCGTGTAATGCTCACTGAACAGCGTCTGCCCATCGCTGTCTACGTCCAGGTACACCAACGCCACCTCGATGGCTGGCAGTTGACGTGCCTGACACATCAGCCAGCCATAGACCTTGGCCTGCGCCCAGTGCAACTGCCGGTGGTTGGCCGGCTGGCGCGCCAGGTCGCCACGGTGTGTCTTGATCTCTTCCAGGCGATTGCTGGCCGGGTCATAACCGTCGGCACGGCCGCGCACCTTGAGGGTTTCGAACTGGCCTTCGAGGGTAATTTCCGACTCGTAGCCGGCAGCACGCCGTGCCACTACCCGCTGGTGCCCTTCAATGCCCTCTTGAGCGGTGGGCGACGGGGTGAAGCGCAGGTCCAGGTCACCGACCTTGGCACTGAACTCGCATAAGGCGCGCACCGCCACGCTGTAGCTCAAGGTGCTTCGCTCCAGCGCACATGGCACACCGCGACCGGCAGCCCGTGTTGCCGGCAGAATTCCAGCCAGCGCAGTTGGTTATCCTGCAGGCGGTCACCGGGGCCCTTGACCTCGACCATGCGATAACGGCCCTGCTCGGGCCAGAACTGGATCAGGTCGGGCATGCCGGCACGGTTGCTGCGAATGTCCTGCAACAGGCGCAGGAAGCACTGCTTCAACTGGGCCGCCGGCAGGCAAGCCAAGGCCTGTTCCAGCAGTTGCTCACTGAGCATGGACCAGAACACGAATGGCGACTGCAAACCCTGCTTGGCCTTGTAGCAGTCGAGAATCGCCTGGCGATGGCTGCCATCGTCGAGCCGACCGAGGCAGTGATCGAACAGCGCACTGCGCCGTTGCTGGAAGTCGCTGTCGTGCAGGTCTTGCGGCCCTGCCTGGAACGGGTTGAAGAACGCACCGGGCACCGGCGCGAAGATGGCCTCCCAGCACAACAGGCCAAACAGGCTGTTGAACAGCGTGTTCTCTACGTAGTGTGCCTGGCCTCCCGCTTGTGCCAGATGCTGGCGCACGGCTTCCTCCACGCCGAGTGCTGCGTGCTCGCGGGGCAGTTCGAGTTCGATCAGCTCCAGTGGCGCAACCCGCTGGCGCCGCTGTGGCGGGCCGCCGAGTTTTCGCGCCAGGCGCGGCAGCATGCGCTCCAGCGCCTGCACTTCCAGCGCATTGGCAGGTGCCGCAGCCAGCTGCAACGCCAATGCGTGGGCCTGGGGCCACTGTTCGCTGCGCTCCAGCACCCG
The DNA here is from genome assembly GCF_003208145.1 of Pseudomonas sp. RV120224-01b. Classification (NCBI taxonomy): domain Bacteria; kingdom Pseudomonadati; phylum Pseudomonadota; class Gammaproteobacteria; order Pseudomonadales; family Pseudomonadaceae; genus Pseudomonas; species Pseudomonas sp. RV120224-01b. The sequence goes on from NZ_QKMQ01000007.1 coordinate 62,150, forward strand.
CACCTGGCGGATACGCGCCTGGGCATGGTTGCACTGCGCATACACGGCCATGGCCAGGTCCCATTCAGCCAGGCGCTCGCAGTGTTGGCCCAGGGCGAATTGCAGCCGCGCATGGCGCCGGGCCAGCCAGGGGTTGTCGCTGTGCAGGCCCTGCAAGGCCGCGAGGATGGGCAGCGGGTCGCCGCCCTGCTCCAGTCGCTCGGCGCACTGGTGCAGCGCCATGGCTACGTCCACCTCGGCGCGTTGCTGCAACGCACGAGAGTCAGTGGTGAACGGCACCTGCTCGTAGCGTAGCAAGCCAAGGTCAGCGAGGACGAAGTCAGACCAGTCCTGATACAGGTTGCCGAAGAACAGCAGGCGCATGCGGTCGCACAGGGGCTGCAGGCACCACTGGACAATGCATACCTCGCTGTCAGGGAACCATTCGCTCAGTGGCCGGGCAGCCAGTTCCAAGGGTTGCAGCTGTGCCAGCAGGTCCTGCTTGGCGGCGCGGGGGCGGCTCAATTGCGGGGCGAAGCAACGGGCCAGCTCGTCTTTGCGCAGCAAGGCGAACAGTTGCTCCAGCGCCAGTTGCTCGGGCTCGCGTACCCAGCCGAGCGCCTGCAACGGCTGCAGCGCCAGCGCGGTATCGCCGATTTCGACGTAGTCCAGCCGGTCGCTGCGAAACAACTCGCCCTTGCGCATGACCATGCGCACCATCAAGGCCTGAGCTGGCGCCTCCAGTTGGTTGAAGGCCTGGATGAACGCCAGCTCCTGGTCATCGAGCAGGTCCTGGTAGCGCTGTTCTACCCACAGCAGCACCTGGCGGAAATTGTGCAGGTAGTAGAACGGGTCGTCGACGGAATGAGCGATCACAAGTACAGAGTCAGGCGGCTGGAACAACTACTGGTTATACATACAGACCAGCACGCCTGGCAAGTACCGTGGGTCACTCCGTCGCGGTGACCATGTCCCCCGCCTCGGCCTTCACGCTGCCAAGCGGCGCCTGCAGCAGCAGGAAGTAAGCCACCGCCGAGCACAGCGCCACCACCGCACTGATCATGAACGCCGTGGTGAACGAGCCCGAATACTGAATGCTGAAGCCGGTCACGATCGGCGCGACAGAGCCGGCGATGTAACCGCCGAAGTTCTGGATCGAACCGAACGAGGCCACGCGCTGGCTGTCGACGATGGTGTTGACGATCATCCAGGCCGTTGCGCTGGCCATGTTGATGCTGAACAGCGCCAGGCACAACAGGATGATGCAGCCGGTCAGGCCGGTGACGAACGACAGCGGCAAGGTGAACAGTGCTGCCAGCACCAGGCCGGTGATGACACTGAACTTGCGGCTGCCCAGCACACTCATGCCACGCTTTACCAACCAGTCGCAGAAGCGGCCGGCAACGATGGTACCTGCCGCGCCAAAACCGTAGGCCAGCGACACCACCCAGGCGGTCTTGTACAGGTCCAGGCCGTGCTCACGCTCGAAGTAACCCGGCAACCAGGTCAGGTGCAGCCACAGCATGTAGATCACACCCATGAAGCCCAGCACCGCCCCCCAGGTGCTGCGGTGCTTGAACAGGTCGAGCCAGCCGGCGAAGTAAGATGGCTTCGGCGCGTGCACCGAGGGCGTGGGCGCGTGGTGCTCACCCGGCAGCGGCTTGCCTTCGGCAGCCAGCTCGGCCAGGTATCGCGCCTTGCTTTTGTAGAAGCTCAGCCAGCACACCGCCAGTACCACGCCGATCACGCCGGTAATGATGAACATGCCGCGCCAGCCGAAGTTGACCATGAACAGCGTCAGCAACGGCGGTGCCAGGCAGGGGCCAAGACAGGTCGACGACCACACCACGCCGGTGGGCGTGCCGCGCTCGTTGGCATCGAACCACTCCGACAAGGCCTTGGCTGCCGACGGGAACATCGGCGCCTCGCCAATCCCCAGCAATACCCGCAGGCCCATGAAACCGGCAAAACTGTTGACCATGCCGAACGCGGCCTGGGCAACCGACCAGCCCAGCAACGAGGCACCGAGGGCGATCTTGCTGCCCAGGCGGTCGATGATCATGCCCATCGGCAGTTGGGCAAAGGCATAGGCGATGGAAAACGCCGACAACAGGATGCCCATCTGCGAAGGGCTGATCATCATGTCTTTCTGGATGGAGGTGTTGGCGATCGACAGCGCACTACGGTCCAGGTAGTTGACGATGCCGATCAGCAGCAGGAACACGACGGTGATGCGCTGGTACTTCTTCATAGGGTTCATGTGTCGACCTTTATTATTATTGTTGCCGCGCTGTCAGCGCTTTGGCGATCCCTCGTTGATGCTGCGCCCCTCCCTGGCGCAGCCTGTCATTCAAGGCCTGCGTGCAGTGGCTGCAACCTCCAGCAGGCCACGCCGGCCGAGGTTGTCGATCAGCGCGCGCAGGCCGAACGCCCATTGCGGGGCCTGGTCGCTGGTGGTCACGCGGTTGCACAGGGTACCCAGTTGCGGGTTGCTGATGCTCACCACATCGCCCGGCTTGTGGGTAAAGCCGTTACCCGGCTGGTCGCGGTCCTGCTTGGGCGCGAACAGGGTGCCAAGGAACAGCACCAGGCCGTCGGGGTATTGGTGGTTTTCGTTAAGCGTCTGCTGCACCAGGTCTTGCGGGTCGCGGCTGATCTGGCGCATGGAGCTGCGCCCCGACAGGACGAAACCGTCTTCACCTTCGACCCGCAGGTCCACGTCGGCAGCGCGGACGTCGTCCAGCCCGAAGCTTTCGTCAAACAGCCGCAGCAGCGGCCCCAATGCAGTGGAGGCGTTGTTGTCCTTGGCTTTGGACAGCAGCAAGGCACTACGCCCTTCAAAGTCGCGCAGGTTGACGTCGTTGCCGAGCATGGCGCCCTTGATACTGCCATCGCTCGACACCGCCAGCACCACTTCCGGCTCCGGGTTGTTCCAGCTGGACTTGGGGTGGATGCCGATGTCCGCGCCATGGCCAACCGCCGACAGCGGCTGGGCCTTGGTGAACACTTCGGCATCCGGGCCAATGCCCACTTCCAGGTATTGCGACCACAGGCCCTGCTCCACCAGCACCTTGCGCAGCGCTTCGGCCTGGGCTGAACCCGGCACGATCTGCGAAAGGTCGGCGCCAATGCGGCTGGCCAAGGTGTCACGGATCGCATCGGCCTTGGCCGGGTCGCCCTTGGCCTGCTCTTCAACCACACGCTCCAGCAGGCTGGTGGCAAAGGTCACACCAGCGGCCTTCACCGCCTGCAGGTCGATGGGTGCCAACAGCCATGGCTGGCGCGGGTCGCGCCGGGCGGGGTCGCTGTTGGCCAGCAACGCCGGTAGCGCAATGAGCGGCTCGGCCAACGGCAAGGCACGCAGGTAAGCGGCCGGGTCATCCACTTCAAGCAGCGCCGAGACCGTCGCCACATGGGTGCTGATATCGTAGACGGCGCCAGCCTTCACCCGCACTACCGCCGGCCCCTGTTCCGGCAACCAGACGCGCCCTACCCAACTGCCACTGTCGAACACGCTGGCATCACAACTTAGCGGTAGCGGTTGATGGGTGTTCGATCGATCATCAGTCATCTGTGTACCCTTACTGTGCATCATTGGGAAAATGTCGGCAGTTCCAGCAGCCCGGCCAGGCGGTCGAGGTCGGCCATCAACTGTGGCGACAGGCTCACGCCCTGCGCCAGTGCCTGACGACGCAGGGCAAGGCCGGCCTGCCCGGGCAGGCGTACCGGGCGCTCGGGATCGAGCGGGCGGCTTGCCAGGATCAGGCTGCCAAGGAAGCTGGTTTCGTGGATGAACGCCTCCAGGCCGCCGAAGAAGCGCGGGTCAATGACCACGGCAGTGGCCGAGGCGCCCCACTGGGTGGGTTCGTCCTTGCGTCCATGACCGGCCAGGCCCGAGGTCAGGGCTTCGACCAGCAGCGCCAAGGCGAAGCCTTTGTGACCAAAGGCCTGCCCCCCCAAAGGCAGGATGCTGCCTGGCGGGGTGGTGAAGAAATCGCGCGGGTCGTCACTCAGTTGCCCGTCGTTGCTCACCAGCACCGGGTGCGGCAGGCGGCTGCCGGCATCGCGGCATTGGCCCACCAACCCGAGGGTGACCGTGGACATGCTGACGTCCAGCAGTATCGGCTCGCCCTGGGTCGGTATACCGGCAGCAATCGGGTTGGGGGTGTATACGGGGTCGATGCCGCCATGGGCGCAGACCAGCGCCACAGACGGGTCCGACGAGTAGACCATGGCCACCAGGCCTTGGTCGGTATAGGGCTTGAGGTAGGCGGCCAGGCAACCTATGTGCGAAGCCCGGCGCACCACGGAGATACCGATGCCCTGCGCCGCCGCCCCTTTGGCTGCGCAATCAAGTGCACGGCTGACGCAGTACGGCCCCAGTACATAGTGGCCATCGAACACGCTGGAAATACCACTGTCCGACACCTGCTCCAGCGCCTGTGCGCGGGCCTTGACCTGCCCGCTGAGCATGCCATCGATGTAACGGCTGACCAGGTTCAGGCCATGGGTACGGTGCCCGAGCAGTTCGCCTTCGAGCAGCACCCGGGTGACCACCTGGGCGACTTCGCTATCGGCACCGGCCTTTACGAACAGTTGCTCGACAAAGGCGGTGAGCGCTTGCACGTTGTAACGTGTGATTTGAGTCATTACGGTTGCCTCAAAAAAGGGACGGGAGCGGACGATCAGGTCACGGCGCCAATCTGCCAGGGCACGAATTCGTTCTGCCCATAGCCGTGCTGTTCGCTTTTGCTGCGCGCCCCGGAGGCAATGCGCAGCATCTGCTCGAAGATGTACGCACCCCGCTCCTCGATGCTGGTGGAGCCATCGGCAATGCCACCGCAATTGACGTCCATGTCTTCTTGCTGGTGCTCGAACACCCGGTTGTTGGTGGCCAACTTGATTGACGGCGCCGGGGCACAGCCGTATGCCGAGCCTCGACCGGTGGTGAACGCGATCAGGTTGGCCCCGCCAGCCACCTGGCCGGTGGCCGAGACCGGGTCGTAGCCGGGGGTGTCCATGAACACCAGGCCTTGTGCGCGCACGGCTTCAGCGTACTGATACACATCGACCAGGTTGCTGGAACCCGCCTTGGCCACCGCACCGAGGGATTTCTCGAGGATGGTGGTCAGCCCGCCTGCCTTGTTACCGGCCGAAGGGTTGTTGTTCAGTTCGGCGTTCATGCGCTGGCAGTAGTCTTCCCACCAGCGAATGCGCGCCACCAGCTTCTCCCCCACCTCACGGCTGACCGCGCGGCGCGTCAGCAAGTGCTCGGCGCCGTAGATTTCCGGGGTTTCGGAAAGGATCGCGGTACCACCGGCCGCCACCAAGCGGTCAACCGCATTGCCCAGTGCGGGGTTGGCGGTAATCCCCGAGTAGCCATCGGAGCCGCCGCATTGCAGGCCGACTACCAGATGCTGTGCGCTGACCGGTTGGCGCCTCACCTGGTTGGCCTCGGCCAGCAGGCTGCGAACCTGCTCGATGCCCGCCGCGATGGTTTTCGAGGTGCCACCGATGCCCTGGATCGTGAAGGCACGCAACTGTGCGCTGGCCTGCAGGCCCTGGGTTTCCAGCAGGCTTTCGATCTGGTTGGTTTCGCAGCCCAGGCCGATGATCAGCACGGCAGCGAAGTTGGGATGCACGGCGTACCCGCCCAGGGTTCGGCGCAGCAGGCCAAGGGCTTCGCCGCTGGGGTCCACGGCGCAGCCGGCACCGTGGGTCAGGGCCACCACACCGTCGATGTTCGGGTAGTCGGCAAGCGCTTCGGGGTGGATGTCGCGGCGGAAATGGTCGGCCACCGCCCGAGCTACCGTTGCCGAGCAGTTCACCGATGTGAGAATACCGATGTAGTTGCGGGTGGCGACCCGGCCATCGGCGCGCACGATGCCCTGGAACTGCGCTGCGCTGCCCGGCTGGCTGCGGGTGTCGACACCGAAGGCATAGTCGCGGGCAAAATCACCCATCTGGACGTTGTGCACATGCACATGGTCGCCGGCATCGATGGCCTGCGATGCAAAACCGATGATCTGGCCGTACCGGCGCAGCGGCTGACCCTGCTCCACACGAACCGTGGCGAGCTTGTGGCCCGAGGGGATAGGCTGGCGCACGGTGATCGCCTCGGCCTCCAGGCGCAGGCCTTGCGGCAGCGGCTGACGGGCGATCAGTACATTGTCCAGCGGGTTTAAGCGGATGACGGCAGGGTCACCGGATTTGGCAATCAGTTGCATGGGACCTCTCAGGGCGGTGCGGCTGACTTCTTGTTATGGCTGTGGCCACTTTAAGAAGCCTTGCGTGGCATTCCCAATGAGATGATCCGATCAAGCGATAACCTGGCGTTATCGCAAGCGGATTTCAGCACCTGATCATCAATCACCTGAGAGGCCATGAGGGCGGCGCCACACGGCCCCCGGGGCTACCTCTGCACGGCCCTGCGACGCTGTGCGCCCTCCAGCAGGATCTCGACAAACGCCCGGGCCGAAGCGCTCAGCGGTTCATCCTTACGGGTGACCACGCCATACTCCAGCGCAGGTACATGCAAGGGGCTGCGCAGCTCCTTGAATTGCCCGCTGGCCAGCTGTGCAGCAACCATCGAGCGCGGCAACATGGCAATCATCGGTGCCGATTGCAGCAGCTGCAGGAACATCGGCATGGAGATGGTCTCGACGCTGTCGGCAGGCGTGGCGATACCGGCCACCCGGAACGCTTGCTCCAGGCGGTTGCGGATTGGCGTGCCCACCGGGTACAGCACCCACGGCCAGTCGCCTAGCGCTTCAAGGGGTGTGCTGTCGAGCAGGTTGAGCGGGTGCTCGCTGTTCACCACCAGGCTGAAAGGTTCGGGCTCCAAGGGCTGGAAGTCGAACAGCTGGCTGTAGCGTTCCTCGGTAAAGCGGCCAATCATGATGTCCAGCTTGTTCTGCTCGAGCATGGCCAGCAGGTGATCGCTGGAGTGCTCCACCACCTCAATCGACAGTAACGGGCTGCGCGCCTTGATGGCGGCGATGGCCTGCGGCAGAACCAATGCAGTCGCGGCAAAGATACCGCCAACCCGAATAAAGCCGTGCCCGCCGTTGCGCAGGCGGTTGACCTGGTCGACGAACTGCTGCGACTCGGCCAGCGCACCCTGAGCGTAACGCACCACGTACTCGCCAAGTTCGGTAGGTGGCATGCTGCGCGGCAGGCGCTCGAACAGGGCAAAGCCGAACTGCTCCTCAAGGTCGCGCAGCATCTTGCTCAGGGCCGGCTGGCTAAGGTTCATGCGGGTGGCGGTTGCGTGCATGTTGCGCGTGCGCGCCAGGGTGTCGATCAGCACCAGGTGCTTGTAGCGGATCCAGTTGCAAAAGCTGGAATGGGTCATGTCCGGCGGCATAGACGCAGGGCCTCATGCAGGGTGAAGGTCATTGCGCCCGCAAGTAGCGCAGCAAGGTATCGAGGGCAACCGAGTGGGGCCGTGAACGCAAGGTGAGTACACCGAGGTTGGCCATGGCCAGCGGCAGTTCCACCGGCAGGATGGCGACCATGCCATAGCGGGCATAATGCTCGGCCACGTCGTTGGGCACCACCGCAATCATTTCAGAGGCTTCTAGCATGGCCGTGGTCGCCAGGATCGAGGCGGTTTCGACGATGTCCAGCGACTGCACCATGCCGCCGGCCTGCAGTGCGCTTTCGACACGGCGGCGCATCGGGCTGCCGATGGGATGCAGGATCCAGGTCAGGCTCACCAGGTCGGCCAGCTGCAACCCGGTGGCGCTGGCCAAGGGGTGGCCTGCGCGGGCAATCACGCGCATCTGCTCACCGCCTTCGAACAGCTCGATGTTCAGCGCCTGGCTGTCGCTCTGGTCTGGCAGGCGCCCCACCACCATGTCGAAGTCACCGCGCAGCAAGGCGGGCAGCAAGGTATCGCTGGTACCCACTTCCAGGGCGATGCGTACCTTGGGGTGGTCGTGCTTGTAAGCCAGTATCGCCTTGGTCAGCACGCCCGGCACCGGCCCCATGACGCTACCCACCCGCACCAGGCCCAAGGCCCCGCGCGCCAGCTCGGCGATTTGCGCCTGGGCATGTTCGAACTCATGCAACGCGTTCTGTGCGTAGCGGATCATTACCTCGCCGTACAGCGTTGCTTGCATGCCCCTTGGCAAACGCTCGAACAAACGTACGCCAAGACGCTCCTCCAGTTGCTGCAGCAACAGGCTGGCCGCCGGTTGCGTGGTGTGCATCGCTGCCGCAGCGCGGCGCAGGTTGCCAAACTCGCCCAAGGCATTGAGCAGCGTGATCTGCCGGCTGGAGATCTTCAGTGCGCCGAGGCTGGCAGGCGCCTGGGCGTTATCGGGCAGCAAGCGAGACATATCGAATCCGGTATCGCTGGTTAAGATTTGGCGATTATGCCTGTATCGCTCGACAACCTACAGTCAGCGCTCCCAGTGCTTGAACAGAACAAGAGCCGACCATGAGCATTCGTATTACCCACCTCAGCGTACGTGACATCCGTTTCCCCACTTCTCTGTCGCTGGATGGCTCAGACGCCATGAACAGCGCCCCCGACTATTCTGCCGCCTATGTGGTGCTGCACACCGACGCCGAGGCCCTCGAAGGCCACGGCCTGACGTTCACCATCGGCCGCGGCAACGAGATATGCGCGGCTGCGGTGCAGTCACTGGCGCCCTTGATCGTCGGCCTCACCCTCGATGAAATCACCGCCGACATGGGCGGCTTCTGGCACCGCTTTACCGTCAGCGACAGCCAACTGCGCTGGCTGGGCCCGGAAAAGGGCGTAATCCACCTGGCCACGGCCGCCATCATCAACGCCGTGTGGGACCTGTGGGCCAAGCACGAAGGCAAGCCCGTATGGAAACTGCTGGCCGACATGACGCCAGAGCAGCTGGTGCGCTGCCTGGACTTCAGCTATGTCACCGACGTGCTCACCCCCGAAGAAGCCATTGCCCTGCTGCGACGCCAGGCGCCAGGCAAAGCCCAGCGCGAGGCACAGATGCTGCGTGAGGGCTACCCCGGCTACACCACCGCGCCAGGCTGGTTGGGCTACAGCGAAGAGAAAATGCGCAAACTGGCCCGCGAGGCCGTGGAAGATGGCTGGACCCACATCAAGCAGAAGATCGGCGCCGACCTGGAAGAAGACATCCGCCGCGCCAGTATCCTGCGCGACGAAATCGGCTGGGAGCGCACCCTGATGATGGATGCCAACCAAGTGTGGGGGGTCGAGGAGTCGATCACCAACATGCGCCGCCTGGCCGCCTTCGAACCGCTGTGGATCGAAGAGCCGACCAGCCCGGACGACATTCTCGGCCACGCCACCATTCGCCAACGCATCGCGCCAATTGGCGTGGCTACCGGTGAACATTGCCACAACCGCGTCATGTTCAAGCAAATGTTCCAGGCCGGTGCGCTGGACTTCTGCCAGCTGGACGCTGCCCGCCTGGGCGGCCTGAACGAGGTGCTGATCGTGCTGCTGATGGCGGCCAAGTACAACGTACCGGTGTGCCCGCACGGTGGTGGCGTCGGGCTGTGCGAATATGTGCAGAACATCGCCCTGTTCGACTACATCGCAGTGTCTGCCTCGCTGCACAACCGGGTGCTGGAGTACGTCGACCACCTGCACGAGCACTTCATCGACCCGGTGGTGATCCGCCGCGGGCGCTACATGCCGCCACAACGCCCGGGCTACAGCATCGAAATGCACGCCGAAACCCTGGAGCGCTACCAGTACCCCAACGGCGCCGTGTGGCTCGACATCAACCGCTCCTGACCCACAGACCTTGGCGTGTCGCGGTTACGCGGCACGTCACCAGCACATTTCACGGGGAAAAAAACAATGACAACCCTCACCCGTGCAGCGGCTTCGGCCCCTGCCGCCACCACTGAGCAGCGCCTGAACGGCCTGCTGTTGCGCAAATTGATGCCACTGCTCATCGTCGTCTATGTGATGAGCTTTCTTGACCGCACCAACATCGCCCTGGCGAAAGCCAGCATGGGCATCGACCTGGGCCTGTCGGCAGCGGCGTACGGCCTGGGTGCCGGCCTGTTCTTCCTCACCTATGCGCTGGCCGAAGTGCCCAGCAACCTGATCATGCATCGGGTGGGCGCGCGCTTCTGGATCACCCGCATCATGATTACGTGGGGTCTGCTTTCGGCGGGCATGGCCTTCGTCCAGGGTGAAACCTCGTTCTACATCATGCGCCTGTTGCTGGGCGTAGCCGAAGCGGGCCTGTTCCCGGGTGTCATGTTGTACCTGACCTACTGGTTCGACCGCGAACAGCGCGCCCGTGCCACGGGGTATTTCCTGCTGGGCGTGTGCCTGGCCAATATCCTTAGCGGGCCACTGGGCGGTGCCCTGCTGGAAATGGACGGCGTACTTGGCTGGCATGGCTGGCAATGGCTGTTCGTGCTCGAGGGCCTGCCCGCCGTGGCCTTGGCTTTCGTGGTGTGGAAGAAGCTGCCGGACGGCCCCGCATCGGCGCCCTGGCTGTCGGCTGCCGATGCCAAGGATATCGAACGCCGCCTGGCTGCGGAGCGGGCTGGTGCGCCACAGCAAAGCAAGTTGGGGCAGATGTTCCGCGACCGGCAGATCTGGCTGGCGATCGTGGTGTACTTCGTGCACCAGATCACCATCTACACGGTGATTTTCTTCTTGCCGGGCATCATCGGCACATACGCTGCGCTATCGCCTTTCCAGGTTGGCCTGCTGACCGCGGTACCTTGGGTTGCCGCCGCCATCGGCGCCGCCACGTTCCCACGCCTGGCCACCTCACCACGCCGCTGCCGCACCTTGCTGTTCTTCGGCCTGCTGACCATGGCGACCGGGCTGCTGCTGGCCTCGCTGGCCAACTCGTTCCTTGGCCTGATCGGGTTCTCCCTGACGGCGCTGATGCTGTTCGTGGTGCAATCGATCATCTTCGTCTTCCCCTCCAGCCGCCTGAGCGGCAATGCGCTGGCGGCCGGCCTGGCCTTCGTTACCACCTGTGGCCTGTTTGGCGGCTTCGTCGGGCCTTCGGTAATGGGGCTCATCGAGCAGACCACCGGCAGCACCCGCAATGGTTTGTGGATCATTGCTGCGTTGCTGGTAGTGGCGGCACTGGTCAGCACCCGCCTGCGCCAAGGGCAGGAACAACACTGAGCAACACGCACGCTTGCACCGCCTGCAAGCGCAGCCCTGTGCTGCACTTGCAGGCACTTCGATTTCAATGTGAGAAGCGGGCACGGCGCCGACAGCCTTGCTCCAGCGCTTGCGCCAAACGCTCCGCCGCTTGGTGCAGGTCGTCCGGCAGCCCGCCCGGCCACATCAACGCCAGGTATTGCGGGTAACGCCCCTGCACGCAGAACTGCGCGCCCGGCAGCGCATGCAACGCTGAACCTGCCAAAGCTGCGGCAACACGCTCCCATACCAGCGGCTGGCGAAAGCAAACCCACAGCATGTGCCCACCTTGCGGCATCTCAAACCTCACCTGTTGGCCAAATTGCAGCTCAAGCACATGCGCCAGGCCGTGAGTGCGCTTTTGCAGGTCTGTGCGCAGGTGTACCAGTTGTACGTCCATTTCCCCCTTGCCGAGCATGTGCGCAAGCGCTTGCAGACGCAGTGGCGCAAGCCGAAACGCACGTTCGACGAATGCCTTGGCCAGCACGGCGTCTTTGCTCAACAAATAGGCATACGGTGCTTCGGCCCCTACCGCAGGCTCGAACGTGCCCATCACCAGCAGCCTGTGCGGGTCGACCCAGTCACGCAGGCGCTTTTTGGGGGGCCCGTTGTAACAGAGCTCACTGTCCAGGTCGTTTTCCAGCAGCCAAACAGGGTGTTGGCCTAGCAACAGGCCAAGCTGTTGCTGATAGTACGGTGAAACCAGCCGCCCTTGCGGCATGCCCAGGCACGATGGCATGACCAGCATCTTTACAGGCTCGCTCCCCAGCAGCGTGGCCAGAGTGTGCAGGTCCGGATTACCCCGGGCATCCGGTGGCACCTCCAGCACACGCATGCCTGCACGCGTCAGGGCGCGCAGCACTTGCCGGCAACAGGGCGAATGCACCAGCACGGTACCGCCCTGCAAGGCCAGCGCCGCCAGCAGCGTCTCCAGCAACGCCGGCACATCAGGCGCCAGTTGCACATCATCGCGACACCAGTACTGGCTGGAAGAACGGGTATAGCGTTCTGCCAACGCACTGCGCAGGCGGGTGCTGCCAAGTGCCCCCCAAGGCTCGGCGCTGCGATCACGCTGGCGGGCGAAACGCCGTTCGTGGCCAAACAGGGCACGCTCCAGCAGCGGTTGCACGGGGGGTGGCAGGCAGGGCGTGGTCACCGCTTGCACTTTGCCGGCGTGTTGTACGTAATAACCCGACCTCGGCAAGCAGCGTACGCGGCCCTCCTCTTCCAGCAGGCTGTAGGCGCTCTGCACGGTTGCCAACGACACCCGCAGCCGTCTCGACAGTGTGCGCAGTGACGGCAAGCGGCATGGGCCACCGCTTGCCGCCTGATCGATCAAGGCTTCCAGGTAGCGATATACCTGGCGATACGCGAACTCGCCGGGGGCCACTCGCCCCATCAGGACAACCCCGCAAAACCGCGCCTCAGCCCCGACGCCTGCCGAGGCATCAACCTCAAGTGCACGTCGCGGCGGGCCAGGTTGTTCAGCAGGCGCCAGGCGGTCAGCGGCAATTGCCCGCTATAAATCGCCCGCAACTGCACCAGCGGCAGGCCACTGGTGTTCACCAGCCAGGCTTTCACCGCATCTGGGCAGGGTTTGCCCTGCAACGCCCGGTGTAGATACGGCAACGCCACCAACATGTCGGCATGCCGGCATTGCAGGAAACGTTCGAGGTTCTTCCCTTGCCGGGCAAAAGGGCTGAATAGCAAGCACACCAGCTGCGTCTGATTGATGCCGTAGGTTTTGCCGAGTTGCGACTGATGCATTTCGTGTTGCTTGCTACCGCCCGACTGCCCGGCCAGGCGCAACGCGGGGCGGCTGGACTGAGGATCCAGGCTGCGTGCACGCAGTTCATGCAACTGTGCCGCGGCTTGCGGATCGACGAATGCCGACAGTGGCCAGGCATCCGGGGCGTTCTCGATGCTACAACCCAGCATGCTATCAAGCGGCTGTGCTTCGACCACGTACGGTAGCAGGTCATCGAGGGCAATCAGCCGCACCATCTCCCTTTCTGCTGCGTCGCCCAATGCCGGCTGGCTAGTGGGGGCGCCCCCGACAACCCCATGCAACCGGCCCAGACCTTGGGCCAGCACCGCCAGGCACTGGTGCATCGCATACGGGCCGCGCTCGCCGGACAGGCGCAGGCTACGCCGGGCCCATGCCAGGTATCGGCGCCGCTGGGCACCGGGTATGGCGGTGACCAATGCATCGGCAGGTGCCTGTGCCTGCAACGCAAAGCCTATGGCCCCCGCCAGCTCCAGGTGCAGACGGCTACCCAGCAAGGCTTCAGGCCTCGCGTCGACCAAGTGGCCGAACATCAACAAGGCGTCTTTCGCCAGTGCCCAACGCTCGGGCCTGGCCGAGGGCTGGCGGCGAAACGGCACCACTGCGCCACCCTCGATCATCTGCAGCTGCACCCGCGGGTCATCCTGCATGAACAGTGCGCTGAAGCTGCGCTCATGCGCGTCCAGCCTGGCGCTGTCCGCAACCGGCAAGCTGACCACCAGCACCCGCAGCTGGAAGGTTACCGGCGCACGCAGGGCAATACTCAATTGTGCGGCACGCAGCATCGCCAACAGCCTGGCACTGTGGCGATCGCCGCCCTGCAACACCTGCAAGCGGAAGGTACCGATGTACTCGAGCCCGCCCGCCGCAACCAGCAGCCGCTGTATCAGCAACTGCAGGGAAGCACGCTGCGCCTGTGACATGTGGCTCAACAAGCGTTCGAGCACTTGTTCGTAGACGTAATGCATTGCCTGGTCGTGAATAGCTGTCACGAAATCACCTCACCCACTTCATTCAGCCGACACATGCCGAGCCCACTGTATTGAGCTTGAACCTGCGCCAAACTTACCCAGAAGAAATTTCCTACAATCGAATAGAAGTAATGACGTAACCCTTCACTGTCGCCAAGCCATCGAGAAAAGCCCTCCGCCACGATGACCTATCGCTAACGCACATTGCCCTGGCCTGGGCATAGCCATGCTCATTTCACGCTCCTTGCGCAAACTACTACCGGGCCATTATCGAGGGATGCAGAGCGAATTGAAGATACAGATTGCGGCAAAAAAACCATTCACCAGAAGTACGAACGCACATTGAAGCGCATGGCGAATGCGTTCAAGCCAGATTATTTGGCGGAATATTTCCGACAATTAAAAACCACCCCACTTAGATGTAGTACTTGTCACATTCAATTGTAGGAACGTTCCTATTTTTAATGTTTCAACCCCATCCCGCAGACACAAAAAAACCCGGGACTCGCCCGGGTTTTCCAGTAACGCATGCAACCGTCAGTGTTGTGCCATGTCCAGCACCACCCGCCCGCCGCACGGGCATTGGTCCATGTAGCGATGCGCCTCTACCACCTGCTCGAACGGATACACCTTGATGATCTGCGGTGTCAGCAACTGGTCGGCGGTGAACTGGTTGATGTCGCGCAAGGCGCGCTGCAAGGCCACCTGGTCCTGGCTGATGCCAAGTTCTGGCTTGCCGGTGAAGTTGCCAATGCAATGCACATAGAACTGGATGTTCTTCTGGAAAGCCGCGCACGCCGGGAACGGCGTTTGATTGCCGCCTTGCAGGCCATACAGCACCAGGCTGCCACGCGGTGCCAGCACGTCGCCCAGCAGCGACATCTGCGGGCCGCCCATGCCATCGAGAACCATGTCCACGCCGCGGCCATCGGTATACTTGCCAACCTGCAGCAGCAAGTCCTGCTCTTCGGTGACAATCACTTTGTCGGCGCCCAGGCCCAGCAGGTACTCACGCTGCTCAGCTTCCTTGGTGGCCGCAAACACTTTCAGCCCCAATGCCTTGCCCAGCTGCACGAAGGCAGGGCCGGCGCAATGGCTGGCATCGGTGACCAGCGCAGTCTGCCCGGCCTTGGCCCGCGCCAGGTCGACGTAGGCGAAATAGGCGATCAGCAGCGGCGTATAATGCACGCTGGCCTCGATCGGGGTGAGTACATCCGGATAGCGGGTAATGGCTGAACGCGGCAGCACGATGACATCACCATACACCGGGTGGTCGTTGGCACTGGTAGCCGGGAAGCTGGCAACCCGATCACCGACGGCAATGTCTTCTACCCCTTCACCGACCGCCGTCACCACCCCGGCCATTTCGTGGCCGATCCCCGCAGGCAGCCGTGCCTGGGACGGCGCCAGGTTCTGGCGCCAAAGCACGTCATACCAGCTGACGCCAACCGCCTGGACGCGGATCTGAACCTCGTCGGCAGCGGGTGACGGTTCGGCCTGCTCCTCGCAACGGAGCACATCGGCAGCGCCGAACTTGTGGAAACGGATCATGCGGGACATCGCATACCTCGCCTTTGTGAACCTCTAATTACCACTGACTCTATCCGGGCTTTACCGGTTAGACCATCAGCGGTCATTAATAGTCGACATGCTTGTCATCGATTGGGCACCTCACTTTCCCTGCAATTGGTCCCCCTAAACCCGTGCAGGGTAACAGCCTTTGGCCTTAAGATTCACCCCTGCCCCACTTTAGGCGAAGCGCACCGATGAATCGAAACGACCTGCGTCGCGTAGACCTCAACCTGCTGATCGTGTTCGAAACGCTGATGCACGAGCGCAGCGTGACCCGTGCCGCGGAAAAACTGTTCCTCGGCCAACCGGCCATCAGCGCGGCCCTGTCGCGCCTGCGCAACCTGTTCGACGACCCGCTGTTCGTGCGCACCGGGCGCAGCATGGAGCCCTCGGCGCGGGCCCACGAGATCTTCGCCCTGCTGTCGCCGGCGCTGGACTCCATTTCCACGGCGGTCAGCCGCGCGGCCGAATTCGACCCCGCCACCAGCAATGCCGTCTTCCGCATCGGCCTGTCGGACGACGCCGAGTTCGCCCTGCTGCCACAGTTGCTCAAGCGCATTCGCGCAGAAGCGCCTGGTATCGTGCTGGTGGTGCGGCGGGTCAATTACCTGCTGATGCCTACGTTGCTGGCTTCGGGCGAGATTTCGGTGGGCGTCAGCTACACCAGCGAACTGCCGGCCAACGCCAAACGCAAAGTGCTGCGCCGCAGCATGCCGAAACTGCTGCGGGCCGACAGCGTGCCCGGCAGCATCACCCTGGACGACTTCTGTGCCCGCCCGCATGCACTGGTGTCGTTTGCCGGGGACCTTTCCGGGTTTATCGACGAAGCGTTGGAAGAAATTGGTCGCAAGCGCCATGTGGTGCTGGCGGTGCCGCAGTTCAACGGGCTGGGGAGCTTGCTGGCAGGCACGGATATCGTGGCCACGGTACCGGACTACACGGCCGATGCACTGACGGCGGCGGGTGGATTGCGGGCTGAGGACTTGCCGATACCCGTGCGCAGTTTCGAGCTGCACATGGCTTGGCGCGGGGCGCAGGATAACGACCCGGCGGAGCGGTGGTTACGGTCGAGGATCCAGATGTTCTTCGGGGATCCCGATAGCCTTTGACTGGATTCCACCAAGATCCATAAATACGATAATTAACAACTAGTTACGGCAAATTCACATCCACTGCCGTCCGTCGCATTCCGCTAGTTTCCGAGACTATCGGGGGTATCTTTGAGGGTACTTTTCACACCTCGAAAAATGGTACCCCCAGCGATGTCTCCCGAAATTTCACCAAAATTCCGGCGTAAGCTCAGCGATGCCTTCATCCGGTCTCAGACATCGCCTGGCAAGTACTCCGACGGCGAGGTGCCGGGCCTGTACCTCCAGGTAAAAGCGTCGCTCAAGCCGGACAAGCCAGCGTCCAAATACTGGAGAATGAAATACCGCTTGCATGGCAAGGAGAACGTCTTTGCGATCGGGAGTTATCCCGATGTTGGCTTGAAGGAAGCGCGAGATATTGCACGATCGGCACGCCGCGATGTAGCCAACAATACCGCCCCATTGAAAGCAAAAATTGCCAAAATGGAAGCTCAGCTGCTCAATGAAGAACGCACCTTTGCATACGTCTCCGAGCAATGGATGGCTTTCAAATCCTCTGACCTCGTACCCAAGTCAGTCGCTGGCTTCCGTGGTGCACTAAACAACCACATCCTTCCAGCCATCGGTCAAAAGCCAGTCGCCGAGATCAAGCTTGAGCATGTCACCTCGATCATTGCCGAGCTTCGCCATCGTCGTACCCTCGCGATGGCAAAGCGTGTACGTACCATCATCCGGGCCATATTGGGATTTGCGGAGGGCCGCGGATGGATTGAGCGTAATGTCGCACTGAGCAACAGTGAGGAGCTTAAGGTTCGCCACGTAGTGACCAGCAATCCTGCGATCGAAAGGCCCGCGGACTTAGGCAAATTTCTACTGCGCCTGGATGATCTGCACGACGGTAGCGTAACCAATGCGATGCGCCTACTGGTGATGCTCCCAGTACGGCCCGGAGAATTGGTGAAGATGCGGTGGGAGGATGTCGACCTTGTCGGCGCTGACTGGCGCTATGTCGTCGGCAAAACAAAACATCTAGACAAAACGAAACATATCGTTCCTTTGCCAGAGCAGGCCCTGATCCTCTTGCGTGAGCTAGAGAGTAACCGCGTCGTCGATGAAGCCGGCAACGGCTGGGTATTCGTTTCCCCGGTCTATCCAGGTCGACCTATTGACTCAACGTCCATGCTCAAGTCGTTCCAGCGAATCTGGCCAGAATACGCCATCACTGCCCACGGGTTCCGCGCGACCTATCGAACCATCGCCCATGAACATTTGGGCGTTGATCCGATAGTCCTAGAGCTCTCACTATCACATCGGATGCCTGGAGCGCTTGGTGCCGTATACGCGCGCGCCCAGCTTCTCAGTCAGCGTAGGGAAGCTGCCCAGTTGTGGTCTGACTATCTCGATCAACTACGTAGGCATGCCCGACAGGAGTCCGGGGAGTAGACGAAGGGTCAAGGGCTTCGCTTTCAAAGCCGCGCGGGTATTTTCTCAGTCTGAGAGGCCCCTCCTCCCTCAAAACCGCTGGCGATGATTCTGGACATCGATGCAACTCGGTTTTGTGTTAAAGCCTGTGCTCGATGGGGCTCGGGAGCCCTGAGCACGTGAAATCGACTCCAACCAAATCAACCAATCTGTTTGATGATGAACGACATCAATGTATAGTTAGGCCACTCAGATCCGGACGTCTGCGCGATGAGAATTATTGACGTAGGACCAGAACAACCAGCCACTCACAGCGGGACTCGCCCAAAGGCCTGGTTTGGTGGCATGCAAGGGACCCCAACAGGTTTCACCTTCTCGAGCTGCTCAACACCGCCTACAAAACGAAGGTACGCAACACTCCGACGTGCAGCTTCAAGGTCACCCTTCCTCAAACGATTTGTGGAAAATTTACGTTTTCCGTGTTCCGCGTAAGTGGCTGTTTTGATGCGTAGTTGATAATGCTCTGCTGCTGAGCGGTATGTGGTTGCTCTAGAGCACATGCTGACACAGCAAGGCTTGAGCTCAGGGACATGACTGCAGGAGGCTGAGCAGATGGCATCAACCAGAAACTCCTACCATCCGATTGGTGCTGCGCTTCTCTGGTGTGACCTCGCAGCCCATGAAGCCGACATCATGCAGGTCGCCTTGACATGCCCCGAAAAGTTGTCGACTCATTTTCCGCAATGGCCATTTCTCCATGCGTACGTCGAACGCATATACGACGCCATCGCGCGCTACGAGCTACCGGCGATGTACCTTGGCAGTCCGATCACTCCTGACAATCAGGTCGACCGAGCATTTGTAACTCTTCGACATACTGATCTGCGTATTTGGATTGCCCGTTACTATCCCGATGAGAAACCGGAGTTTCTTTTCTCGAGAGATCTCGATCACTCCCAATGCATAAGCCTTGGCGTACACCTGGCTCAGAAAGCCGAGCTGGATGCAATTCAGCGCGAACTAGCCAAATGCCATGCACAGCTGGCGTCGCTGGAGACTGAGCTAGCTGGACAGTCACATGAAAGGCGAACACTTTCAAACCGCCTTGATGCGCTTGCTACCCCGAGGGAAGCTTCAAGCATGGTGCTTTCCGTCATCATTGCGTCGCTACTCGATGTCACTCTAGCCAGATCGAGCTCAACCCGATTTCCGTCGATCTATAAAAACCAATCAGCAATTGTCGACGCCATCGTCAACCGCTTCCCAAGCACTCCAGGGTTGAGCAAACGCACCCTCGATCGGAAATTTGCTGAGGCCCGACGCCATTTGGCCCAAGTCCTAGAGCGCTAGCGTCGAGTTGCCAGGCAATAGGTATCATTGCCTGGCAATGATTTTTTACGTCGATCGCACTTCACTATCCGTCACATCCCAAGACGCGCCACCCCGCGCTAAGGAGTGACATCGTGCAATCCATCATCCCCACTTCCCTGTCGGCCGATCGACACATCATGCGTCGCGATGAGGTTGAGCAAAAAACCGGCTTCAAACGTTCTCACATCTATAACTTGATGAAAGCTGGGCTGTTCCCGCAGTGCCGACGGATTGGTACTCGCGCAGTCGGCTGGGACTCAATTGAAATCGAGCAGTGGGTTCAGGACCGACTCTCTGCAGGGGACTGACGCGATGAAGGTCCTTTCGTTGATCTCAACCAAAGGTGGCGCCGGCAAGACGACGGTCGCCGCCAATCTTGGCGGCTTGCTAGCCGACTTCGGGCTACGCGTACTGCTACTGGATCTCGACAGCCAACCGACGCTTTCCAGTTACTACGCTCTGGCTACGACTTGCGAGTCCGGCAGTTACGAGCTCATCTGCCAGAAATTCAGCTCAACTGAGCAGGTGATTACACATACGAAAATTCCTCGATTGTCGTTAATCGCCTCCAATGATCGCGCTGGTCATATGAGCACTCTGTTACTACACGCGGCCGATGGACGCCTGCGCCTGCGCAACCTGTTACCCATCTTCGAGGAAAACTATGATGTGCTTATCGTCGACACCCAAGGCGCGCGTAGTGTCGTTGTCGAGATGGCCATTCTTGCCTCCGACTGCGCAGTCTGCCCCGTTCCACCAGAAATGCTGGCTGCGCGCGAACTGCGACGTGGGACCCTCGAGCTGCTGGACGAACTGAAGCCGTACCGCTCTCTGGGGGTACCACTGCCGACGGTGAAGTTGTTGCTGAATCAGGTGAATGCGAATCGCCGCGACACCCGATTGATCATGGAGAGCTTGCGAGAATCCTTCAAGACTGATCCGCTCGTCAGCGTCTGCTCCACTGTGATTCCCGATCGAGTTGCTTATCTCAATGCTGCCTCTCTCGGACTGCCCGTACATCGCGTTGAGTCCGCCGTCCCTGGTCACAGCCGCAACCGTTGCGCAGCAGAAATCATGCATGCCTTGGCAATCGAGCTGCTACCGGACTGGGCCGATCACTTACGCTCCCTGGTGAGACCCAACTCTAAAAAAATAACAGCTGGAAGCAGCCGGCTGACCCACCGTAGCTGACCGGAGAACGCGTGATGAAGCCACCGACCTCCGAAGATATAACCCGCCAACTACACAAACCGCACTTCCCACAGAAGAGCCGTGAGCAGCCGGCCGACCCTGTTGGTGAAACGGCAATGGTCGTTACGCTGGAGCAATTGCGCCCCTACGAGCTGAATCCTCGGGTGGTGCGCAACCCACTGTATGACGAGCTCAAAGCCTCCATTCGTGAGCGCGGCCTGGACCATCCACCATCCATCACTCGTCGGCCCAACGAGCAGCACTTCATCATTCGCAATGGCGGCAACACTCGCCTGAGCATCCTCGGCGAACTATGGCAGGAAACTCACGAGGAACAGTTCTTCCGCCTCAATTGCCTGTTCCGCCCCTGGCAATCCGAGCCGCATGCCTTGCTCGGACATTTGGCAGAAAGCGATCTGCATGGACAACTGACATTCATCGAACGGGCGCTGGCGGTCGCGAAACTATTGGACATGCTCCAGGAGCCCGGCGAGACCCTCAGTCAGCGTGAGCTTGCAATACGCTTGAGCAAGGGTGGGTATCCCATCTCGCAATCGCACATCAGTCGCATGTTCGATGCAGTAGAGCATCTCCTGCCCTCCATTCCCCAGTTACTCTATTCAGGCCTCGGTAAACCCAGTATCGAGCGCGTGATTACCCTGCGACGCCGAGCGGAGTCGACCTGGAATCAGTATCTCGGTGATCCCCAGCAGTTCTCGCTGCTCTGGATGGAGGTGTTGTCTACCTTCGATGACGAGAAACCCGAGCTAGATACCAGCCATCTACAGGATGAACTCATCGCTAAACTGGCTGTATACCTGAACCAATCGCCACGAGTCCTTGCGCTGGACATCCACCAAGACAGCCGCGCGCTGCCGAACCCCGCACCACCAATGCCACGCCTATCGCAACAGGACCCACCCCCCAGCCCAGCACCAGCACCAGCACCAGCACCAGCACCAGCACCAGCAGCGAATCAGGTTATCGAGTCAGCGCAAATTCCTGAGTCGGCAAACGTTGATCCGGGCGTGGCCAGTGTTGAATACACTTCCCCCCCTCAACCTCGACTACCACATATCCTGCAAGCGCTTGGAAACGAACCGTCCGGAAACGAGCCATCAGAGGTCAATGATTCAGGCCGAACCTCGTCGGGTCCGGCGAACACCCGATTTGGAACTACCGACGACATCTACGGCCTGCGGGAACACTGTGCCGAACTGGCGAAAGACCTCGCTGATTACGCCGATGCCGACGATTTGGTGCTGCGACAATCAGACGGTCTCGGTTTCATCCTGGCTCTGGACCAGAACGCCACCCTCACCCCTCGACGCACGGGCATCCAACTTCTTCTCTCGGCGCTGTTGCGCCTGCAGGATGACGTGGGCTGGGCGCAACGCCAGCAGTTGCCAGCAGCCCTGTTTGGGCAATTGCTGATCGGTGTTTACGACCTTCCATTTGCCGAGCGCCCTGCCCTGACCATTGACCTTGAGCGCTTGCCAGACGAGCAACTGGAGCAATTGTTTGCCCTGATCCGCCATGCACGGCAGTTGATCGATATTACGCTGTCGACCCTCCGTTAACGTGAGGAGCCACCTCATGACCACGACTTTCAACCTGCTGAACCATGCCATGTTGAACCAGGTGCTGCATGAGCTGCGCCACGGGCGTTTGCAACGCTGCAAAGCCCTCGGCCTGGCGGATGAGGACATTGAGGTATTGCAGTCGTTACCGCCGACCACGCTGTCGCAGCTGGCCCATTCGACGATCAGTTGGGTGGAGATCAAAGTTGACACCACCGTGTTGCGACGGCTCATTGCCCAGGCCGAGCGGGACGAACTAAACGAGCGACTGATCAACCGAGCGCTGAAACTCGGGGCCAGCTCCAGCATCATGTACCGCTGGTTCGGCCTGGATCATTCGGAAACCGCCCTTCGCCGCCGGATCCTGAAGATCGAAACCCACCGCGGTCGACCGGTACAACTAACCGAGGCACAGGAGCATGCGGTGTGGAACCGCTGGAGCCAGTTGCGTGAGGAAGACCCGGAGAATGATCCACTCGACGCGATGATGATGCTCGCTGAAGAGCAGCACATCAGCCTGACGCTGATCTGGCAACAGATCGAACTGTACGGAGGTGCCCCATGCTGAGCTTCTACGAGGTCGATTGGCAGGACGTCGTGCGCCAGTGCTACGACGCGCTCCGGCGGCGCTTGGAATGGCAGGCCACGCAGGCAAAACTGGCAGAGTCCGCTGCTGCGGCGGCACCGATACGCACGATCTACTATGGCGACAATGATCCATTGCCCCTGAAGCTGTTGCTGGATCGCCGCCTCACGCCGCTCGAGCGCAACACTTGGCAGGTCCTGCGTTGGCTGATCACCGAGCGTAAGGTGCAGACACCCCGCTATCAGGATCTTCAGCCCTACTTGGCGACCAGCCCCTGCGGTGCCCAGGCCTCCCGTGAAACGATCGCCCGGGCGCTCAATGTGCTACGAACCACCCGCTGGCTGAGCCTGGTCGAGCGTTCGCGGGATGCACAGGGCTGTCTGCGCGGTTCCGTCTATGTGCTGCACGGAGATCCTTTGACGGCGGCCGAGCAGTTAGAGCTCGACAGCGGCTACCGATCACTGCTGCTGCAAAATCTAACCCATGCCACCAAAGGCGTCAGGGATGTCGCCGGGCATGTGATCGCAGACATTCAGGCAGACCCCAAGGTCGCCGCTGCCGACAAGGCCATGCTTGCGATGCCCCCGGCGGTGGCGGAGCAACACACGCTGCCGCTGATGAGCAATGAGGCGGCGTATTCCGAACGCGGTGAATACCACTGGGTTCGGAATACGCAAGCCCCGGCAACGTATTCCGAATCCAGCGGCAGAACCCCTGTTTCCGCTGCCGTTCGGAATGCCGACGACGGCCGTACAGTACAAAAAGACAAAAGCAAAAAAAGTACAGTACTGGCACACGTGGAGTTCGGACGAGCGCGCTGGCCAGAAGACCTAAAACTGAGTCCTGCCGAGCGGCGCATGGCTTCCCAAGCAATGCGCCCGCTAGAGCCAGAACAACAGCAAGCGGTAATCAACGAGGCGGCGGTACGTTGCGCCCGCGGCGAGATCCGAAAGCCGGTCGCCTATCTGATGGGGCTGATCAAGCGAGCGTGCCAAGGCGAATTCAACTTGTGGGCCGCACGCAGCGATACGACTGCTCCAGAGCACAAAGCTCGGCAGCCGCCAGCCACTGTGACGGAACCTGAACCCCCTCGCGAACGCCGGCAGCCCGGCGAGCAGCGCACCGCCTCGCCACTTGCCCTCGCCTGCCTGGAAGAACTCAAACAGCGTTGCCGCGTCCCGAATGCAACGACCTAGCACCGGAACACTGTGGATTTGATGCCTAGTGTGATCAAGTCCATGGACGTCCATTGTCTGAAAATACGAGCCCAGCACCTTCGCGTTGATCCAAGCCGAGTGCGGTGACAGAGCTCATCGTCTGCCTCACTTCAACGGCGAGGATCCGGCGATGGTCGACCACTACCAGCTCAACCTGGGCTCACTGCGCAGCAGCATCACGCTCACCCTGCACACCCACCATGCCGCGCGACTGTGGCAGGGACGAGCCGCCCGCGAGGGCGTCCATGGCATCCTCGGCATGGCCGGCTACATCAGCGTGACCAACCTGCTCAAACAGGCCAGTAGCCAGGACGATCCCTTTGCCGACTGGTTCATGCTGCAACTCGAAGACAAGCTGCTGCAGGCGAAGGCTGATCTGCAAACGTTGACCGAACAGGTCAGCCTAGTGGAGCGCGATCTCCCCACTCAGGTCGATGTCGGAGACAACCTCAATATCCATCCGGTAACCCTGCCACTGTTCATCGGCAGCCAGCTCGGCTTTCTCGCCGTGTACCTGCTGACCGACTACGACACGTTGGTGCGGCGCGTGCTGCTGGCGCATCACACCGCCCTCATTGGTCGAGGCGACATGGAGATCTGGATCGACCGCGGCGCGCACCTGCTGCGCAGCGTATTCGGCCTGGCCCAGCGCTACCGTCTGGCCGGCGTCAGCCGGGACGACGTAGCCGCCAACAACGCCCGCGCGCGTGAGGCCGTGGACAAGTTCGGTTTACCCCCGCAAGACGTGCTCGAGGGCACGCGCCGCTCCCGTTTTGCTCCGCCCATTCTGCGCCAGACGATGGATGCGAGTCTGGCAACACCACCGATTGAGATCGCCGAAGAGGCCCTGAACCTGCCACCCGCGCCGGAAGGCGATGAGGCATGACCCTGGCCGAAGCGATCGCACGGCGCCTTTCAACGGATGCCTATCGTCAGTTCGAACAGGGTGCCTCCCTAAAAGGCCTTTTAAAGCCTTTTAAGGGTAAGGGGGAGCTGCAGCAGTTCGCCGAATCGATCCTGCGCCTGCGTACCCAGGTCGCGGGGCTGATGGCAGGCATGCTCGCAATCGTGGCGCAGCCACCCTTCTCGCTGCTGGACCTGCGGTTGGTGGTGCAGCACAGCGCAGCCGGAACGGACTTTTTGCGCTGGCGCAGCCGTGACTTCACCCGAATGGGCGCGGAGGTGTGGAAGCAGGCGATGGAGCAGCCGCAGCTGGCACCTGCAGTGCGCGAGGCGCTGCACCAGTTGGAGGTCAACCGCGTGGTCCTAAACCTGCAAATGAGCAGCCTGCACTCACTGCACCGCCAAGCCAGCGCGTCCGCCCACCAGCTACTCGACGCCGAGGCCGCCCTCGGCAGCACCGTTTCACCACACCCGGAGTCAATCCCATGAGCACGTTATTTGTTGGCGAAGGCAACATCGGCAGCGTTCCCGAGTTTCAGGAATTCAATACCAACCCCGAAGAGCCGCGTCGCCTGCTGCGGCTCAATGTGTATTTCGACAATCCGGTACCGCGTGACGGCAACTACGAGGATCGCGGTGGTTACTGGGCACCGGTCGAACTCTGGCACCGCGATGCCGAGCACTGGAGCACCCTGTTCCAAAAGGGCATGCGCATCCTGGTCGAAGGCCGTACGGTCAAAGAAGAGTGGGAGGACAGCGAGGACAACGCTCGAGTGACGTTCAAGGTCGAGGCCCGACGCATCGGCATCCTACCCCACCGATTGGCGTCAGTGACCATGCGTGAAAAAGCTCAGGACGGCGGCAGCAATACACGCAAACACGCGGCCAAGAAGAGCGTGCGCAAGTAGGCAGAGATTGTGGTACTCGGTGGGCTGGCCGAGCCAGCGCGATTTTGGTTAAGAACGGCCACCCACCGGACACAGTGCAAACTGAATGGACTAGTTCAATGACGCGATGACGAAGCTAATGAGGTGTTGGCTAAAAGCAACCTGGCGTGCTCCAAGTATCCGCTCAAAGCACGTAATGCAAGCTGGTGCACAGGGCTTTCCAGTAGCCATTCAATCAATTCGGTGCGAGCGTATGGGTTGTTCGGTTCAAGGTGTGTCACTAGCAGCAACTCGTAGGCTTTCAGCTGCAAAACCTCGGTTACACCGCACTTACTTTCCCCCATGCCCCTACCCTCCACGACAGTCCACAGCTGCATTTTATAGCCGTAATACGCCGCATAAGGTTGATAGTCAACCTTTTAGGGCGTTCATATGCACAGGTTGATGGTCAACCATATGGGTCGAATTGGAGAACGCCCCATTGCCAGCCAAAAAGCCCAACTCCCGTCACATTGGCCGCCAATTGGCCAAGTTTCGCAACGCCTGCAAACTTACTCAGGAAGAAGTGGGCGAGCGGCTGCAGATTAGCGGGGAGGCCGTTTCCCGGATGGAGCGTGGCCAAGTCGACCTGTCCGTCACCAAGTTGCTGCAGTTGGCGGACATCTACCAATGCTCTGCAGACGAACTATTGCTGGTCGCAAGTAGCCGGCCTCGCGATCAAGGCTTGGTAATCGCTGAGATGCTGCAAGATCTGAGTGAAGCCGATCGACTATTTGCCGTAGACAGCTTACGTCAACTGGCTACGCACCTCGCTCGGCGCTGATCAACACTCCGTAACCGCCTCCCTTTTCCCGTCAGACTGATTGCTGAAGTGATCTGCACAAATTCGGCTTTCCGCTAGCCCCGCTATCCCACCTCGGCACGCTGTCATGAACCGACTGGGAGTGCCTGCTCATGCGTGTATTCATCTGTGAAAAGCCTTCGCAAGCTCGCGATATCGCACTCGTCCTCCAAGCCACCCGGCGCAGCGAAGGCTGTCTGACCGGATCAGGGGTGACGGTGACCTGGTGCGTGGGCCATCTGCTGGAGACCGCTCCACCGGAAAGCTATGGTGACCGCTATCGGCGCTGGACCCTGGAGGATCTGCCCATCATCCCCGGGCAGTGGCAAGTCGTCGTCAAACCGAAGGTGGCCAAGCAGTTGAAAGTTATCCAGGATCTGCTGAAGTCATGCTCCGAGGTGATAATCGCCACCGACGCCGATCGTGAGGGCGAGATGATTGCTCGCGAAATCATTGAGCGTTGCCAGTACCGCGGTCCGATTCAGCGTCTGTGGTTGTCTGCCCTGGATGAGGCATCGATCCGCCGGGCTTTGGCCGCCCTGCGTCCGGGCGAGCAGACCCTACCGCTGTATCACTGCGCACTGGCGCGATCACGAGCCGACTGGCTGATCGGCATCAACCTAAGCCGTCTGTTCACCCTGCTGGGCCGACGTGTCGGCTTCGACGGGATGCTGCCCGTGGGCCGCGTACAGACACCAACGTTGCGCTTGGTGGTCGAGCGCGATCGCGAGATTGCCAGCTTTGTCGCTAAACCGTTCTGGACCGTTGAGGCCACCTTGGAGGCCGACGGCACGCGCTTTCGTGCACGTTGGCAGCCCCCGGCGCACGCGTGCGATGACAGCGGCCGTTGTCTCACCGAGACCGCTGCACAGGAGGCTGCGGCACGATTGGAACATCGAGCTTCGGCGAAGGTCGGCAGTATCCAAATCGAGGCTGTCCGCAAAGGCCCGCCCCTCCCCTTTGACCTGGGCACCCTGCAGGAAGTCTGCTCCGCCAAGCTGGGCCTTGGGGTTCAAGAAACGCTGGCCGCTGCGCAGGCGTTGTACGAAAACCATAAGGCCACAACCTACCCGCGAACCGACTGCGGCTTCCTGCCCGAAAGCATGCTAGATGACGTTCCCAAGGTACTACGGGCCCTTGCCTCCGCGTCCTCACCCTTGGCGCATTGGTTGAAATCGGCTGACCCCGCGCGACGCTCACGCGCCTGGAACACTACCAAGATCACCGCTCACCACGGCATCATCCCCACCGCAGTCGTGACCGACCTGTCGCTGCTGTCCGAGCACGAGCGCGCTGTCTATTCACTGATCCGCGCTCGCTACCTAGCCCAATTCCTCCCCGATTATGAATATCTGAAAAGCCAAGTCCTGCTGGAGGCGGGTCAGGACTGTCTGGTCGCCCGCGGCAAACAGATCCAGGTGCGTGGCTGGAAAGCCGTAATAGACGAACTCGGTGACAGCGATCAGCCAGAGCCCAGCCAATCGCTGCCGACGTTGTACGAAGGCGCTGACATCACGCTGCTGGACACCGCGGTCTCCGCTCAGCAGACCCAACCGCCGAAAGCGTTTACCGAAGGTACCCTGGTCAAAGCGATGAAAACCATTGCCAATCAGGTGGACGATCCGCGTCTCAAGCAGAAGCTCAAGGACAGTATCGGCATTGGCACCGAAGCCACTCGCGCGACGATCATCCAAGGGTTGATAGATCACGGGTACTTGCAGAAGAAAAGGCGAAGCCTGGCGGCATCAGCAGCCGCGCACACGCTGATCGAAGCCGTGCCACGGGAGGTCGCCGATCCCGTGCTGACCGCTCTCTGGGAGCAGGCTCTGGACCGCATTGAATCAGGCCAGCTTAGCATCGACACCTTCCTCGCCAAGCAGGCTGCGTGGCTGACACAACTGGTGCAGAGCCACCGCTCGCTCACTCTGCCGCTGCCAGTTCCCAAAGGCCCAAGTTGTCCGGTGTGTTGCAGTGTCATGCGCCAGCGCAAAGGTCGGGCCGGAGACTTCTGGTCGTGCTCGCGCTATCCAGACTGCAAAGGCACGAAGCCCTTGAAGACGAGCAAGCGCCCGGTCAGATCCAAGTAGCAGAGGCGCCACCGCTTGACGCCAACCGGCGGCGCTGCTGTAGTGGGACTGCCCATCGCCCCTGGCGATCCCAGACCGATTCGCTCCGGGCAGCTCGGTCAGACTCATTGAGTTCGGAGCCCTCTCTTCCACCGCTCCCAGCGTCAACCTTACGTTATCAGCGTCGGACTGAGGCGGATGACCCACGCGGCTTGCTACAGGCCGCAGGGGTCATCCGCTTCGGCGGCCATGCTCAGCCCCGGTGCCCGCCGGCGAAAGACTGGGCACCTTTTGTGCGCGGATGCGTGCCAGTTGGTTCCGATCCAGGCCACGACAAGGGTCGGTTGATTGCTCGGAACGACAGCTTGAGGTTTGCGATGACTTAGCTGTCAGGATACGAGTCAAAGGTGGTCCCTCTCCTCCTAGCCCGATTACCGTCGGGCTATTTTTTCGCCGCTGACAATCTACTGAAAACCACCCGCTTCCGCTCGCTCAGATCGCCTGAAATCCTCCATTGACGCACCTTTCATAGCGTTTTATAGATGAGGTACACGCCGCTGTCGTTGACAGCGCCCAGGCAGCCAGGACCTTCAAGGCTGCGCCCGCTTCGGGTGGTTCTCCCAAGTGCGACTCGCGCTCGGCAGCTCGCACGTTCATCGACCCGTCGGTGATGAGCGCCCTCCACACCGATCACGTTTTTGCATCTCTCCCTTGCGGAACTCACCAGCCGCCAGGGCCGGTGGATGTCCGCGTTTCTGCTGAACAGGAGCTCCACCATGACTACTGCAAGCAATAACGCCCCCACCACCTACTTCAACCTGCACACCCAAGGCATCGGTTACCTGAACCGTGTTCGCGAAGTCCCGGTTCGCCGCGGCCAATCGTTCATGGCCTGTGACATCGCTGCCTTGCACGGTGCCTCGGACGACGTCGAGTACACCCGCTTCGATTGCAAGGTCGCGAGCGGCGAAGCCGACCGGCTGATCCGTGAGCATCTGGAAGACGTCCGCGCGGAGCGCAAGGTACTCATCGCGTTTCGCATCGGCGATCTTTGGGTCGATCCATTCATGTACGAGAAAGGCGAACGCAAGGGGCAACCCGGCGCCAGCCTCAAAGGCCGACTGATCTTCATCGAGTGGATCAAGGTCGATGGCCAATTCAGCTACCGTGCGCCCGCCCGCACTGACGTTGCACCCGCTGCTGAGGGTGCTGAGCATGCAGAGGCGGAAGGAGATAAGGCAGACACTGACGGTGACTCCGATCAAGGTCAGCCAACCCCGGCCTCCGCGCGCAAACCCACCGCAGCCCGTCAGTCTGCCTGAGGCAGTTTGACCACCAGCAACAGGCGCTCCTAAGAGCGCCTGTTGCTATTCACGTCGGAGGTCGCCATGGAAAGCTTCTGGCTCTGTGAGGATTGCCTGCAGGCGGTTGCCTACGACGACTTCAGCGCGCTGTCGCTCTACTACAGCGAGGCTGAAGTTGAACAACGCATCACCCATATGCGCCTCGAACTGCAGGCCTTGCTGCCCCTGAGCGCCGATTTCGATCCGCACACCGGCGCAGGCATTCAGGCCTTTTCCACCTACCCGTGCGAGGGCTGCGATAGCCGGCTGCACGGTGCGCGTCATCGTTTTACACGTCTGTGACTCACCTCTCTCATCTGCCTGGGGCACTCCCCAGGGGGCGCTCCACCTCCCACGAGGAATTGCCCATGAACACTGCCCACAATCGGGTCGAGCGTCTCGACCCTGCATTGGCCCAGCGTGCCCGCGAAGATGCGCTGCTGACTGAAGCGCTGGAGTTGCTGGATCAACGTTATTTCCAGCGCGGCGAGCAACTGATCTCACCATCCGATGCAGCGTCCTATCTGAAATTGCAGCTTGCACCCTATTACCATGAGGTATTTGCGCTGCTCTGCCTGGACTCGCGTCACCGCGTGCTCAGCTTCGACATCCTCTTCACTGGCAGCATCGACGGTGCCTCCGTGTACCCGCGCCAGGTCGTCGTCAAGGCTCTTGAGCACAACGCCGCTGCGGTGATCTTGTGCCACAACCACCCCTCCGGCTGCTCGGAACCAAGCGGCGCCGATCGGGTGCTCACCAATCGCCTGATCGAGGCGTTGGCCCTGGTTGAGGTACGTGTGCTGGACCACATCATCGTGGGTGAAGGCACGCCGCTATCGCTGGCCAATTACGGCTGGATCTGACCACCCCCACCACTTGTAGGGTCACTGCCTGTACGGGGTGACCTTCACATTTTGGAGCGCCATCATGTCCACTCTTCCCAATCCCTTCCTCCGCGGCTTCCAGGACCTGAGCTACGAACGCGTGGTGCAGATCAGCTACGCCGACGATTGCCCGCCCTGCTACCGATCCCTTCACCCTGCGCTGCATGACCTGCCGGATGACGGCATTAATTTCCAGCCGTGCCTGTTCGATGATGACTTCGCGGTGATCACCGACGACGAAAGCGTGCCCGAGTTTGTCCGTATGCCGTGCCCTGCCGACGGTACCGTGAGCCAGGTGCTCTACCAGGTCACAGGGCTGCACCATGGCCGCCGGCAACACGTCAGCGATCTCCCCAGCGAGGAAGCTGCACAGCACTTGATTGAGCAGCTGTCCTTCGCCACTGGGCACTACAGCCGCAGCTGGGAGATCAGCAGTGCGCACCTACCAGCAGATGAGTTTGAGTTCCTGCAGGTGTGCGCCTGGTGTCGTTCACCGTCAGGTTTCTTCGAGTGCTTCGAGCTGAGCAGCAACAACGCGGTGGGCTGCAAACTGTACTCGACGCCCTGGCTCAAAAACATCGCCGCGGGCGGCAGCTACTGCAGCGCCGAGGAAGTGACAGCACGTCTGCACGCCGATCACGTGCCACCGGTGCTGCTGCGCCTGCTGTTACTGGCCGGAGAGGCCGATACCCGCCTCCTGATCTTTGACCCCGATGCGACGCCGCTTTCCGAGTTACCCATGTTCGTCGAAGATTGACCTCAAGGCGCCTCCGGGCGCCTTTTTCATGGTTGCGCCAGCATAATCCGGTCGGCGAGATTCGCTTTTTCAGTGGGGGCGCACCCTGGCTTTTCGCCAAGGTGTCGGCATCTTTTGTTGAGACCTGGTCATGCATACCCCCACGCTCTTCACGCTCGGACTGATGCTCACGCTGCTGGGCTGCAGCACGCCACCACCGGTGCCCGCCCCAGCACCACCCGCACCCGTCCCGCCCTCAGTGGTCAAGCCCAAGGCCCCGGTACCCGCCTGGGTCCGACAGGACCGCTACACCCTGGCCAGCACGCGGCCAACGCTGGAGCAGCGCCAACCGCTGTATCAGCTGATCAACGTCCAGATCGCCCCTGCGCTGCACGCGACAGTCGGTGAAGCGTTGCACCACGTGCTGCAGCATTCGGGCTACTCCCTCTGTCCCGACAACCCTGCCGTGACGCGGTTGTTCCGCCGCCCCTTGCCTGCCGTGCATCACGACCTCGGACCGATAGCGCTGCTGGATGCCTTGACCATCATCGGCGGCCCCGCTTGGCGACTGGCCATTGATCCGGTCGAGCGGAACGTGTGCTACGTCCTGCGTCTGCCCGCACCCGAGCCACCCTTCTCGACACTGGAGACCGCACCATGAAGGTTCACCATTTTCAGGCCCTGGTGATCGGCGCGCTGTGCCTGGGTGCTGCCGTCCTCGCTGCTGCAAGCTACAACCAGCATCAGCAACTGACTGAACTGCAGACCGCCGCACGCAATGCGCCGGCCGACCCCAGCCCGTCACTGCGTCGCGACATCGGTGAATTGCACACCACACTCGCCACGCTGCCACCACAAGTCGCGGCACTGGAAGACGCCCAGCACCAGCAGACCACTGCGCAAGCAACGCTCGGCCAGCGACTCGACGAGCTGGCGACCTCCGTCAGGGTGCTGCAAGCGCTACCGCCAGGACCGAGCAGCGCCGATCTGACCGCCCTAGCGCAACGCATGGGTGTGGCAGAAGCGGCACTCGAGAAGCTGTCGACCGCTCCTAAAGGGCCAGAGGGTACCGACGCATCCCAATTTGCCTCCATCCGCGAAAAATCAAAAGCCAAGGTACCGCAGCCGCCCTTCACCCTGCTGGGTATCGAAGCTCGCGGCATCGTTAGGTTCGTGACCGCACTGCCTACCGGCGCCCTTAAGTTATCCGCCGTTCACCTGCTCCAGCCCGGTGATAGTTTGAACGGCTGGCAACTTCGGGCGATTCGCGAGGGGCAGGCCGTCTTCCAGCACCCGGGCCATGGCGAGCAAACGCTGCTCATCCCGTGAGGAGAAAAACGTGCATAGGCTTTCCGCTGCTGTTGCGCTCATCCTGCTGCCGGCATACGTGTTCGCCGATCAGGGCTTGAGCGTCCCCAAGCGTGTTGACGCTCAGGTGCAATTCAGTGAGCAGTCGTCGCTTATGCGGCAGAACTCTGCAGCAGGCCAGGCTAAGGCCTGGGGCCTGACGGATGACGAATGGGCCACGTTTGAGCGCTTACAGACTGGCCCTCGTCGCTACTGGTCGCCACAACTAGATCCCCTCACCACACTGGGTGTTGAGGCCAACTCCGAACAGGAGCGGCAGCGCTACGCCGAGCTGCAGGTTCGTCTGGAAGCCAGGCGTGCCGAGCGCGAGCTGGCCTACCAGAAAGCCTACTCCGCGGCCTGGGCACGACTGTTTCCGGGTCTGCAGCCCGTGCAGGGCATGAGCGACGATACTGGTTCTTTGAGCAGCAGCCGCACGGCGCTTTTCGTGGAAGAGCACTGCGCCGCCTGCGTGACCACCGTCCAACAGTGGCTGCAGGCCGGTGAGCGACTGGATGTCTATCTGGTCGGCAGCCAAGGCAACGACGCGCGGCTGCGCTCATGGGCGCAGAGCGCAGGCGTCACTGCCGCCCAGGTCAGCGGCGGCCAGGTCACCTTGAACCATGACCGCGGCCGCTGGTTTGCCCTGGGCGCTAGCCGGCCCTTGCCGGCCCGCTATCAACAGGTGGACGGGAAATGGCAGCGCATCGACTGATTCTTACCCTGGCGATGGTCGGCGCCACCGCCGCTCAAGCAGGAATTTTGCCGCCGCCGGCGTATCAATTGGCTGCCGCGCGCGCCGGCATTCCAGCCTCGGTGCTGTTCGCCATTGCCCTGCAGGAAAGTGGCACGCCGCTGCGGGGGCAGCTCATGCCCTGGCCGTGGACACTGAATGTTGCGGGTTCACCGCTGCGGTTTGCTCGGCGCGACGAGGCGTGTGCGGCACTCAGAGAAGCGCTCAGCAACCACGACCCCAAGCGCATCGATATCGGACTGGGGCAAACCAACCTGGGCTATCACCCGGACCGCTACCTTAACGCCTGCGATGCGCTCGACCCGCGCACCAACCTCGCGGTCACCGCCGAGCTGTTGCGCGCGCACTATGCCGATACCGGTGATTGGGTTATCGCCGCCGGCCGCTATCACCGGCCCGCCGGTGGTCCCCCTGCGGTACGCTATCGCCTTCAATTCAGCCGCCACTGGCAACGCGTCCAGCTAGTCGCGACAGTACTAGGACGGGCGCAGCCATGAGCTTTTTGCGCTTGGTGGTCCTGACCCTCTGCCCGTGGCTGTCACTTACCGCGAGCGCTGACTCCAGTCCGCCCGACCCCACCATGCTGAACTGGGTGCTACCTGTACGCAGCGCACGCCTCTCGCCAGGTGCCGTGCCACCCAGGGCGCTGAGCCTGCCCGGCATGAGGCCGCTATTCCTGGTTGGGCAGGACGCTACTTCCCTGGAGTGGCTATCGCGGCACGCCCAGACGCTACAAAAGCTGGGTGCCAACGGGTTGGCAGTCGAGGTAGACGACGCAAAGGCCCTGCGCCGCATCCAGGCGGCAGCGCCCGGGCTGACTACCTGGCCAGTGAGTGGTGACGACATCGCCGAACGTTTGGAGCTGGAGCACTACCCGGTGTTGATCACGCCCACCGGCCTGGAACAGTGAGAGCATCCCATGGGCGAACATGCGATGGAATCCCTGCTGCGCCCGGCGGTGGAACTGTACACCGTGGGTATCTGCGTCGGCGCTGGTGCTCTGTGCCTACACTCGCCCTGGGCCGTGGCACTGTCGCCTGAGGTAGGTACAGGCATGGCCTTGGCGTATACCGCGCTCGGCCTGAAGCGACTCAACGAGGCGCGGATCGTCCTGCGATACCGGCGCAATATCCGCCGCCTGCCGCGCTACTCACTGACCAGCCGGCAGATTCCGGTGAGCGGCAAGCGCCTGTTCATGGGCCGCGGCTTCCGCTGGACTCGCCTACACACTCAGCGCCTACTCGAAGCTCAGGACCCGGCACTGGCCCATTATGTCAACCAGTCGGCTGCTTACCAATGGGCACGACGGATGGAACAGCTGCTGGAGAAGGCCCCACCGGGGTTGTCGCTGCTACCTCGCCTGACCGCCTGGGACAACCCGCTCAATCCTGTACGTCCGCTACCACCGGTGGGGGGCTCACCATTGCTGCATGGCGTCGAGCCGAAGGAACAGGAAGCTAGCCTGCCGCTCGGCGAACGGGTCGGACATACACTGGTGCTGGGCACCACACGGGTGGGTAAGACTCGCCTGGCTGAGGTCTATATCACCCAGGACATCCACCGACCGAGCCGGGAAGTGGTCATCGTCTTCGACCCCAAGGGCGATGCCGACCTGCTCAAGCGCATGTACGTCGAGGCCCGTCGCGCAGGCCGTGAGCACGAGTTCTATGTATTCCACCTGGGCTGGCCAGAGATCTCCGCGCGCTACAATGCGATTGGCCGCTTCGGCCGCATTTCAGAAGTCGCCACTCGGATCGCCGGCCAGTTGAGTGGCGAAGGCAACTCGGCGGCCTTCCGCGAGTTCGCCTGGCGCTTCGTCAACATCATCGCCAGGGCGCTGATCGAGCTCGGTCGGCGCCCGGACTATCTGCAGATCCAGCGCCATGTGGTGAACATCGATGCGCTGTTCATCGAATATGCCCAGCACTTCTTCGCCAGGCATGATCCACAGGCCTGGGAAGCTATCGTGCAGATCGAAGGCCGCTTGAACGAGAAGAACATCCCGCGGCACATGGTTGGTCGGGAAAGGCGCGTCGTTGCCATCGAACAGTACCTGACCGCCAAGCGCATTTTCGATCCGGTGATGGACGGCCTGCGCTCCGCCGTGCGCTACGACCGCACCTACTTCGACAAGATCGTCGCCTCATTGCTGCCGCTGCTGGAAAAGCTCACCAGCGGCAAGACCGCGCAACTGCTGGCCCCGAACTATTCGGACCTGGATGACCCACGACCGATATTCGACTGGCTGCAGGTCATCCGCAAACGCGGCATCGTCTACGTCGGCCTGGACGCGCTGTCCGATGCGGAAGTTGCCGCCGCCGTCGGCAACTCGATGTTCGCCGACCTGGTCTCCGTCGCCGGCCACATCTACAAACACGGCATCGATCACGGCCTGCCAGGCTCCTCCAGCGCCGCAGACAAGGTACCAATCAACCTGCACGCCGACGAGTTCAATGAGTTGATGGGCGACGAGTTCATCCCGCTGATCAACAAGGGTGGCGGGGCCAGTATCCAGGTGACGGCTTACACCCAGACCTTGAGCGACATCGAGGCACGTATCGGCAGCCGGGCAAAAGCTGGGCAAGTCATCGGCAACTTCAACACCTTGCAGATACTGCGAGTACGGGAAACCGCCACGGCTGAACTGCTGACCAACCAGTTGCCGAAGGTCAACGTACAAACACGCACGCTCGTCTCCGGAGCGACGGACACCGCCGATCCGGATGCACGTACAGACTTCACCTCGTCCTCCCAGGACCGGGTCACCACCACCGCCGTGCCGCTGATCGAACCCGCGCACATCATCGCCCTACCCAAGGGGCAGATGTTCTCGTTCCAAGAAGGCGGGCAACTTTGGAAAGTACGCATGCCGCTGCCCAAACCGGCCAGCGATGATGCGATGCCAGCAGATCTGCAGACCCTCGCTGCGCGCATGCGCGAATCTTACAGCGCCAATGCAGGGAGTTGGTGGAGCAGCGCTGGAGGTGCACCCACGGCCGATTTCGATCCCGAGGTGCCTCCACCAGGGCGCAGGCACGCGCCTTAAGCGACCTAGTACTGCGGAGCCCCCTATGCCGCCCCCTCCAGCCAGCCAGCCTCCTGCGCAAAAACGTCCGGGGCTGATCTTCGGCACGCTTGAGCTTGGTCTACGGCTGCTCGGTTTGCTGTTCGCTTCGCTGATCGTCTCCGTCGCCCTGGAGTTCGTGGGCATGCTGTGGTTCTGGCCCGAACAGGGCTGGCATCACAGCCATGCCATGTGGCTCAGTGAGCTGGGATGGCTCAGCGATCACTTCAAAAATTCGCTGCTCGTCGAGGAACCCGCGCAAGCTACCGCCAAAGTCCTTCAGCACCTGAATGAATGGGTCGTGGTCCGCTCCGGCTGGGCGCAATCAGACGCTCAGCTCAAGCTTTTAAGTCATGAAATATCGATGCAGGGTGAGTTTGCTCAAGCGTACGTTATGCTGCAGGAATACCTATTGGCCGCCCTATTCACCGTATTCACCTTTGTCGTGCGCCTCGCCGTCCTCACCCTGGCCATGCCCCTATTCCTGCTCGCCGTGCTCACCGGCGCTGTTGATGGTTTGATGCGCCGTGATCTTCGCAAATTCAGCGCCGATCGCGAGAGCAGCTTTGTCTACCACCGAGCGAAGCGTACATTGTGGCCCTTAATGATGAGCCCTTGGGTGATCTACCTCTCCCTCCCCACCTCGGTGAATCCTATTTGGGTGCTATTGCCCTGTGCTGCGTTGCTTGGATTGATGGTGTCAATCACGGCTAGAACCTTCAAAAAATACCTTTGACTGCCCGATATAGACCCCGGCTGTGTGAAAACGCAGTAAACACATTGAAAACTGAGAGGCACGCGGGTTGCGTGTGGACTAAGCACGCGAAAGCGCGAAAAGCCCATTCAACGAAGAGCTGCGGTGACGCCGTATGGGTTGCGTCAATGGCCCATCAGTAAACGCGACGGGGTTACGCCCTGATCGCCTCAGATGGTGGAGGACACTGGACCTCTCAGTGCGGCATCACAAGCGACATAGCCAACGAGCGGGCCCATTCCGTCGGCGGTAAGGTGTCAGACATATCAACGAAAGCCGCTTGGTGCTGAAAGGGATGAGCTAAAGCCGCTATCTACATCCTATTTGTTCGCGCCGGCTGGCTGCCGCTAGGTCTTGGCGCCTCCAGTCTCATATGCCTTTTACGATTTGCGAGAGCGGCGGAGATGGGTTTGTCGACTTTTTACCCTAGATTATCCTGTGGCGCAGCTTGAAGCGTTGGACCGATTTGGGTCGTTAGTGCTCGTAGTAAATTCACACTTTCGCCCCCCGGCCTGCATTTTCACCCCGTCCGGCGGGCAGGCCAGCGATAACTCGCATGCACCGCCTAGCAATATAAGGGTTCAGGCGAGTGCCAAGAAGGGTCTTCGCTGGTCGCTACGTTCGGGTGCAGCGAGGCAGCCGCGCTCGCCTTGATAGGGCTCGGCCAGACTGTCAGTTGGGACTTTTATAGCCTGGGGCAAGCTTGGCGCTTTTAACACCATAAAGAGCTAGAGGGTCGCTCAACCAGAGTCGATATGCCTCGTCTGCAATGCTGTGATCAGTCGAGCAGTCTACGTGGTACTGCTGCAGTACATACCCAGCCATCGCTGCACGCACACGCAGCTTGAGCACGCCATCAGGCATGTCGTAGTCCCGCATCATGATCTGAGCGCAATTTTTATCAGGGTGTGGGACCAGGGGTAGATCCAGCATCCGATTCCACTGGTCATCATTTCTAAGATTCTCGTTCTCCAGGGGCTTCTGCCCCTGCTGAATCTGAGCAGCACCGATTCTGGCTAGAACAAAGTCCACAAAATCTTTACGCTTTCTATCGT
This sequence comes from Pseudomonas sp. RV120224-01b, assembly GCF_003208145.1. Classification (NCBI taxonomy): domain Bacteria; kingdom Pseudomonadati; phylum Pseudomonadota; class Gammaproteobacteria; order Pseudomonadales; family Pseudomonadaceae; genus Pseudomonas; species Pseudomonas sp. RV120224-01b. The sequence goes on from NZ_QKMQ01000007.1 coordinate 100,690, forward strand.
AAGCCCGAACATGCCAGCGCAAGCCATCACAGCTAATGGCGAAGGGCACAATTTCACGCTCAGATTCACCCGATGCCGACGTGTAGCTGATTTTCACCACCTGACTCAGGCTAATCGCACGCGCGATCGGCGCCAGGATCTCCACCTTAGGCTGGCTGAGCAGCGAAACGGACTCGTTGAGAATGAGCGGCCTCTCACCATCCAGGCTGTATCCGTATCCCTGCGTTAGAGCAGTGAGTACTCGCTCAGGCGGATGCTCTACCAGCGGGGAGAATGTATCCCGGATTACATAAAGCTTGCTGACGGTGTCGAGCTCAGTGTTGGTCGGAGCTATCTCACGATATTGAGCAAAATCTCGAGTAGCAGCCGCAGCGCCCAAACCGAATCGATCCATCAGGTCATTACGCGAGACCACACCCGTGAAATACAGGCGAAAATCGATATAAACCAGGCGCTCCCGCTGGGCCTGGCTGTAGTCGCTCAAGTTACTCATGTCCACTCCGTCTTGCCTTTTCACCGTCTTACCTGTCTTGCATTCCGACTAGGAACCTGGTCGGTCGTTTCATGAGGATGCATCATAGCACAAGATCGCTTGACCTAATCAAATTGATGATGATAGGATTTCCTCATGACCCTGATAGACCCTTATCTATAGCACCTGACCTAAATTGGAAAGGGTATGGATGGAGGTAAATCAGCCAGAAACGAAAAAGCCGATCAAGTTCGCACCTTGACCGGCTTTAGGGAAAAGATATCTGAACTGGTTCCAGATATCTCTCGCGCTTTGTTCAGAAAGCTCTGCGATGGTAGCCCTTGTGGGTTGCTGACGCAAGGGTAGCGAGTTCTGTGTTCGAGCCACCTCAGTAGGAGACATCCAATGTCCCAGCTCGAGATGTTCGACAAGCCCGAAGGCGAAGGCGAGGTCATCTATCGCATGACCATACGCACCCGCAACGGCAAGGTGATACGCCGCGCGAACGGTCAGCCGTTCCGTATCGTGCTTCGCCCTAAAGCGGCCGATTAATTGGTCACTTAACAGAGCTCAGGGCACATTGGTGCCCTGCCCTCCTATCGGATGGAGAATTTTCATGCCCTTGAATTTCTACGATCGAGCCGGTGCCCCTATAGCGTATACCGATGATGGTGAGCATATCTTCACAATCAGCGGTCGCCCTGTGGCCTACCTAAACGACGGTTCCGTCTATTCCTACCAGGGACGACACCTGGGCCTCATGACTGAAGGAGTAGTACGCGATAACAGTGGACATGTCGCCTTTTTTACCGAAGGTGCAAGACTTGGCGTTACGAGGCCAATGCTTCGACTGATGCCGCTGAAGGGACTAAAGCAGTTAAAGCCTCTTAAGCAATTACGACAGCTCAGGCCGCTGAAGCCGTTAAATCGGATGACCTGGTCTCAACTGTCAGGCCAGAAATTTTTCTATTAGATCTCCACACGGTTGCCCCCTCACACACGGACGTATGTGCGGAGTAATCATTCAAGATCCTTCGTAGCTCATCACGAGAAAAGCCGGGGCTTCACCTGCAGGTGAGCTTTCGGAGGTGCAAGATGGAAGACCTAGCTACAAAAATCATTCCGTTGGTTCAGACCCTTATCCCAGGCTTCCTCACCGCCATGATTTTCTACTGGCTGGCAGATGTGAAAAAGCCTGGCCAGTTCGAACGAACAGTTCAGGCACTGATCGGTACCGGCCTGATAACCATGATGATCGCAGGCATCAAGGGAGGCCTGGGTTGGATTGGTGAGCATTACTTCACAATGGGTGAGTGGACCCCCCAGGTAGAGGGTGTCTGGGGGATCGGTCTGGCGGTGATAATGGGCCTGCTCCTGGCATTCGCGTCGAACCACGACTATCTATACAGATTCGCCCGATGGCTGACCCTAACCTCGCGATCCTCGTATCCAGAATGGATTTATGCGTTTCGCAAGCGGGAAGGTATGAGCGTTGTGTTGACCCTGCTCGATGGTCGTCGGCTTTTCGGGTATCCCGCAGTTTGGCCAACCGATCCTAAAGACGGGCATTTTCTTATCACTTACCCGTGTTGGATGGACGAGAACAACCAGTGGATAGACACGCCTGGAATTGAGAGCTATCTCATCGCCAACAGTGATGTCTACCTAATCGAATTCTTAGAAGAGGTAACCGAAAATGAGCAACGATAACCGACCTAGGCAGCATGTGCTTGAACAGCGGGTTGCCAACGATGGCATGAACGTCAGTCCTCCGGCACCAACAAATATTCGCCCTAAAGCACCGCCACCAGCCCCGCCGAAAGCCACGAAAAAATAAGAGGTAAAAATGTACCAAGAAAGAGGTATATCACCCAAACCACAACGGCCAACTCCTGGACAGTCAAATCCATCTAAGCCTTTTGCCCAACGTCCAGCTACACCTCCTAAAGCACCACCACTGCCACCACCCAATAACCGGTGATCAGCATGACCAATCAAACTGGCGGTAAGATTCACGTTAACGATGGTATAAGCAAACAGACAACAAGTCAGCGCCCGGCAGCTCCACCAGTTGCACCTCCGCCGGCGCCTCCAAAGCGATAAGTTGAGAGCGTGTTTGAAATTGACAGTATGTGGCCAAGGATTGGCGAGCTCTCATGCCGCCATTATCAATTATGGGGTTCAAACGGACCCGGCTATGGGGCGCCTCCTTCTAAACTCATAAATCTCTTCTCCTTGCGTACGAAGCTAGCTTGAAAAAGCTGGGCATGCAGTAAATCTTTTTTGTCGTCGCTGACGTCGAACGCGGCGAAACTCTGCTGGCTGCGGATTAGGTGCGCCATGGTGGTCAACGGGGCCAAGATAACGAAACAATGAAAAATTAGATGGAACTGAAAAATTGAATAGCACGCAGGATTGCAATCACAAATTTACTCGCCCTCAGCGTTTCGCCAAGTGGATTCTGGATAAAAATGCTGCATTTTGCTCAACAGCATCTAGGAGCCAAAAACTATATGCTTTTGGTTACTTTACTGCACTTGGCGTGATACTGATGCGGCTCGTCGGATTCAATAGTGATCTCAATATTTTTTATTTTACAATACTGATGCTAGGGCTCGGAGTTACCTCTGACCTTATCATGGTTTATAAGAGAATCTGGGAAACTGCATTAGGAAAGGCATGTTTGCTATTAGTCTATTTCGTCCTATCCAATATCGCTCTTGGCATTTCGGAAAATGCAATTAACATCATAACAGGAGTGGATTTCACTTCAGTTGTCTACACGAAGGCGATACTCACAGTGATAATGATCCCGTTATTTGCGTGGAGTATTTCAGTTTTTTTGATGACCATGAGCTTTGTATTGCTTCCGTTGATTTTTATGTTCTTGGTTATTGGTAAAGATTTGGCCCAACATCCTTGCTTCAGCTTTATTGGTAGTATTTTCAGCAGCTACCTTGCAAAAACAACTTTAGCCGCTCGCTTTTTTGCGTTTTTATTGCTCTTTATTTTTGTGAAGTCTGAGGGGAAGGGATGGGCGACCGACTATGATGAGTTCCTGGAAGAGCAGTTACCACTTTCATTGTACTGGTTAGAGGGCAGGAAGTTTACAAGTTGCACGTTGAGCGACAACGAACGAGGCATAAAAGGCGAAGATGAACGCTATTTAATCATAAAACATGAGACTGGAGCATACTCATTTAAAACTAAAATCTGCGGAAGTAAGAATTGATTAGTAGGTGTCAGGCACCTGGAGTGTTTGACACCCTATTTCTATTCGTTTTTATTCTTTCCCCCAGCGCCAGATCACATCTTCGAAACTGATATCTCTCCATGACCCTCTCCATTCCTTGTGAACTTTTACACTCTTGGAATGAGGCTCTGGAGATGGCAGTGGCATCTTGATTACGGCCGGGAGTAATATCGCGCCTCTTACTGCAATGCATTCACCCGGAGATAGATCAGGAAGCATGTCCGCAATAGAGCTTGCGTTGCCCGGAAACAGCCGTTTGAAATAGTTTTGGTAAGTGCAGTGTGGCTTCACCCCGCTGAATTGGCGATCAGTCAAGTAAAGCCGCCTCGTCGCCGGCGCGCATGGCCACGGGCTCGGTGGCCAGCCAGATGGCATCGAGGTGGGTCGCTTTTGGCCGTTTCCCTTCGTACGCGAATGGCAGCTTTCGGTTACTCTAGTCGACCAGGAGCAGGGGAACATTACGCAATAGGACACCTGCATTCGATTGCCGTCAGGGAAGTCAGCGCAGCATGCATATCACTTTTGGCCTTTTCTTGGACGCCCGTCAGGGTCCGTCCCCAACAAACTTCTTCAATAATCCGATAGTAGGCCGCCTCGGTTTCCTGTCCCTGTTGGAGACCTACCTTGGTCTAAGCGCGCCAGAAGCCTCAACGGCAAGGCGCGTGGCCATTTACTCCGGCCTGCTGCAGGCTCATGACAACGACTCGCGCTTCTACAGCGACTCCCTGAAAGTCGACAGCATTGGCACTGCCGCGCGCCTCCTAGCTTGGCGTGACGAGTGGCGGCTTGGCGGTTGGGACGGCAGCGCGAATCCGGAGCACCCGCCGCGAATCCAGGAACTTGCGGTTGTCGAAAAGGCCGCTCTTGAAGACCTGCCGCCTGGAGAGGCCGAGCGCTTGCATCTGGTGATAAAAGCTCTGAGTGCCTCCGGCCCCGGCCCCATCAGATCAGTTCACTTAGTTGACCCACTTGAGGACTTCCCGCACCTCTGGCAGCAGGTGTTGGAGCGCCTGCCCAAGGTCGAAGTTCGCCTCCCTGAACCACAGGGAGCAGGCCAACTCCGCGCGGTGCAGGAGCAAGCCCTGGCCGTCCTGAACGGAGGCTCTGCAGGAGATTTTGCTGTGCAGACCGACGGGAGCATCTTGCTGGTGCACACCCTCGCAGCCACTACCGCCGAACATTGGCTAGGTACGCAGCACGTGCACACGCCCGCAGACCGACTGATCCTGGCCGAGGATGCAGGAGACTCACTGGACGTATCACTGTCTGTTGCTGGCAGCGTCAACTGCGGGTTCGAACGTCCTAGTCAACTGCGCCCGGCCCTTCAGGCACTAGCCCTTGCCTTGGAGCTGTGTTGGGACCCAGTGGACATGAACCGCCTTTTGGACTTCCTGACTCATCCGGTCGGCCCATTCAGTCGCGCTGCGAGAGGCAGACTCGCACGCGCTGTCGCCAACCAACCTGGGATAGGTGGCGAAGCCTGGACGACAGCCAAGAACAAAATCGCCGAAGGTGACGATGCCCAGGAAGTGGCAGATGAAATCACCTTCTGGCTGGAGTCAAAGCGCTGGGCACGCACGGATGGAGTGCCGGTAGATGCACTGATCGCCCGCGTCGATCGGATGCAGGAAGCTATGCGGCGTCGTCTCTCAGGTGAGTCTGCTGACGCGGCGATTTTTATCGCGGCGCATAGCCAATGCGCGGCTGTTCATGACGCATTGATCGAGCTGGCTCGGCAAGGTGTGTCCAAGCTGCTGCCTCGACAAGTCGAGCAGTTGGTCGCCCACGCCACACCCGCCGGAGCAACCAACCCCGCGGCGGTTCCTCATATTGGTTGCATGCGCTCGAGCGGCACGGCAGCCGCGTGCATCGAAGCAGCTGATGAAGTGATTTGGTGGATGCCGTCGACACCTGCCCTGCCCTCGCCTCTGCCTTGGTCTCCTGCCGAGGTGAATGCTCTGACTGAATTAGGTGTGCAGTTGCGAGACCCGGCGCGTGAGCTTGTATCGTTAGCACTGAGGTGGCTGCGGCCACTACTTGCCGCGCGAAACAGATTCGTCATCGTCTGCCCTCCTCCTGGTTCAGAAGTGCATCCGATTCGCCAGCTTCTTAAGAAGCTCGTACCGGATATCGAGCCCGCGTCGCTTGACTTGGACGCCGCACTCAACTCCACGCTTCTAGGGGTAACCGCCGAGGTGCTTGCACCTCAGGCGCTGCCCGCTACTCCACGACACATCCAACTGCCTCATCCCGTGCAGCTCGGCGACACCCTACAGTCGTTCACTACGCTGAACGAGCTTTTCAATGACGCAGCCCTATTCGTTTTGAAACGAGTGGCGAAGCTGGATCCCTCCTCAGTCCTAGAGGTTGATGAGGGCAACCGCCTGCTGGGCATCCTCGCTCATAGGGTGCTCGAAAAACTCTTCGCGCACGACAAAGCCTTGAGTTGGTCAAACGCCGAAGCCGTTGACTGGTTCCGCACCGTAGCCGACTCGCTCTTGATGACTGAAGGCGCTGTACTGCTCATGCAGGGTGCTGGGGTAACACAGCAGCACTTCCGGCAGGTTTGCGAACGAGCCATCGGAAGTCTCCTCGATCACCTCAGGCTCGCAGGTGCCATTCAGGTTCAGACTGAGGTGGAGTTCAGAGGAACCTTGGGAGCAGTTCCGCTGATCGGCAAAATTGATCTCTTGGTCACGCTTGGTGACAAGCGAACTGTTGCCGTGGACATAAAGTGGAGAGGCGATACCTACTACGCCGGGCTGCTTCGCTCTGGCGAGCACCTGCAGTTGGCGCTCTACTCCAGCCTCATAGAGCAAGCAAGCGGTGTCGCACCAGCCGCGCTTGGCTATTTCATCCTGGAAAGCGGCGGACTGTACATCAGCGCTGCTGACATCTTCCCAAAAGCGCAGGTCAGAAGACCGCCGGACGGCGTAACCGTATCCAACCTACTCGATCGCGCGCGCGCTACCTGGGAGTGGCGCAAGCAACAGCTGGACGCCGGGATCATCGAAGTCGTTCCGGAAGAACCGAGCGACGAGTTCCAGGGCCCTGAGGGAACCCTTCCGGTCAACGGTCCAAGCAAATGGGACCAAGACCACCTTATCTTGCTGGGAGGCTGGAAATGATGAACAGCATCGAATTCATCAGTGCAGGCGCCGGTAGTGGCAAAACCTACAAGCTGACCGAAACACTCGCCCAAGCCCTCGAATCGGGCGCAGCCCGCCCTCACGCTATCTTGGCCACGACCTTCACCGTGAAGGCCGCTACCGAGCTGCGTGAACGCGCCCGGTCCTGGCTTCTTGAAAAGGGACGTATCGACCTCGCCACAGCCATCGGCCAGGCCCGCTTAGGCACCGTCAATAGCGTTTGCGGTCAGATGCTCAAGCGGTTCTGCTTTGAGCTTGGCCTGTCTCCCGATCAGACTGTATTGAGCGAAGGTCAATCCAGGAGACTGCTCAAAGCTACACTGGCCGAGTCGATGGAAGCCGATGCTCAAACGGAACTGGTTCGGCTCACAGGGCGGTTCGGCATTGAGCAGGCGGACTGGTCCAAGACTGTTGAGGCTGTCGTCAAGGCCGCACTCGACAACGATATTGGACCGGATGAGCTTCGAGTGATGGGTTCCAAGAACGCAGACGAGATGCTCAGGAATTGGCCTGTTCCGGGAGTGGACCCGACCGAAGCATTGGCGACTGCGCTGGCCGAAGCGCACAGGCAAGTAGCGGCGTATGTAGAACAGCAGCAAGCTGCCGATGCCAAAGTTGCAGGCAACCTGTTAAAAGGCCTAGAGGACCTCCAGAAGCTGGATCGACTCTTCCGTGAAGGACGCTGGAGCTGGCCCGACTGGATCGGTGCAGCCGGGTTCGACGCCGGCGCCAAGGTCAAAGATATCGTGGCACCAGTCAAAGCCGCAGCGCAGGCGCATGAGTCTCACCCGGCCTTTCATGCCGAGGTCCGCCAGTACCTTGACCAAATATTCAACCTGGCCGCCGACGTTCTCAATGCATACGAGCAGGCCAAGAAGGCGCTGGGTGCCGTCGACTTCAGCGACCAAGAGGTATTGCTGCTACGTGCGTTGAGGACGAAGCCAGCTGTCCGTGAAATCTTGGCTGCAGAACTGGATCTGATCATGGTCGATGAGTTCCAAGACACCAGCCCTCTCCAACTGGCGCTTTTCATCGAGCTGGCCAAGCTAGCCAAGAAGTCGGTGTGGGTCGGCGACCCTAAACAGGCTATCTACGGCTTCCGCGGTACTGACGCAAGCCTCATTGCCGGCGTTCTCAATGCCATCAAGGGCTGGGGCGGAATAGTCGGGAAGGCCCTGGACACCTCCAGGCGCTCCAACGAAAGCCTGGTTTCGCTCACTAATGGTCTATTCAACTCTGCGTTCGAGCCCGAGCTGACATCCGAGCAGGTCCAGTTGCAGCCACTGCGCAAGGACATTCCGGACCAGCCGGCGCTGTTGAACTGGAACTTCGAGAGCAGTCGAAACGATTCGGATTACCTGTGCCTTGGCCAGGCCGTCCGCGACCTGCTGGAGTCCGGGATTAAGGTCGAAGATAGGGACACCAAAGAGCTCCGCCCGATTCAGGCTGGCGATATCGGAGTGCTTTGTCGCTACAACGACCAGGTCGAATTTGCCGTCACGTCGCTCACCCGCTGGGGAATCCCGTCAGCCAGCCCACGCTCCGGCTTGTTGGGAACTGCCGAAGCCATCTATGTCATGGCCTGCCTGAGGCGTATGAGCGACCCAACCGACACTGTCGCCACCGCGCTGGTTCTAACCCTGGCTGACAGCACCCCGATCGAAACCTGGCTTGCAGACAGGCTGCAGCACCTCGCCACGGATGAGGCCAAGCCATACGAGTGGCGGACGACGGGCGATAGCGCTCACAGACTAATTGCCCGATTGGAAAAACTACGTCCGACACTAATGGCTTTGACGCCACTGGAAGTGCTACGACTTGCCGCTGCCGAGTCCCAAGTAGCAAGACTGGTCGGCCAATGGTCCACCTCCCCCCACGAGAGCCGCAACCGGATGTCCAACGTCGAGGCACTGGTCGAGCTCGGAAAGACTTTCGAGGACGAGTGCGTCGCGGCGAAGCGGCCAGCGACGGTTAGCGGCATGCTTCGTTGGCTGGAAGAACTCGCTAGCCAAGAGGATGATAATCGGGCGACTTCGGCAGACAACGCAGTCTCGGTCCTCACTTATCACGGGGCAAAGGGGCTGGAGTGGCCGGTCGTCGTGCTGACAAGCCTCGATGCGGTAGCACGTACTTCGCTTTGGGGTGTGCGCGCGAGGACAGTTGGAAACTTCGATCCGCAGCAGCCACTCGCCAACCGCTTCGTCCACTGCTGGTTGAAGAGCTGGGGCAAGCGATCCCAGCCCCAAGCCGCGCTTAAGGCCGAAGCCAGCGTAACTGGCCAAGCCATGCAGGCAGAGGCCCTGGCGGAGAACAAGCGTCTGCTATATGTGGGCTTGACCCGCGCACGCGACATAAACGTCGCACTGTCTTTCGTGCGAAAGTCAGGGCCGGGCCGCGGCTGGGTCGGCGAGATTAAAGGCGCAGCCGAGCTATTGTTCGGTGGCTCAGAAATGATAACGACTCCCGAAGGCAAGCGGCTTTCCAGACTATCGAAGTCCTGGAGCTCGAGTGAGTGCTCAACGGAGCCACCTGCCAAAGCCCCCGAGGCTTGCCACTGGTTTACAGCTCGTCCGCGCGTGCAGGCCGAACCTTTGTGGCACCGACCGAGTTCTGCTTCGGGCGGTACATTCACGGTTGTCGAGACCGATGCTGTCGGAGTTCGGCTAAGCCTTGCAGGCAAGCCAGACATGGCATCCCTGGGTACCGCGCTCCACCTGTGCATCGCACGCGCCGGCGTGCTAGGCGGCGTTTCTCCCCCTGAAGTCGAGCGCATCCTGAAGACCTGGGCTGTGGCTGATTCTGTAGATAAGGATGCCGTGTACACCCAGACCTCAGCATTCCAGGCTTGGATAGCCAAGCGCTGGCCCGACTGCCCGGTTTACGTCGAGGTACCCATCGAAGCCGATGGCCCGAATGGCACTCGTATCCGGGGCCGCATCGATTTGCTGGTTGAGTTGCCAGACGGCTGGATTCTGGTGGACCACAAATCGAACCCCGCTGGCTCAACTAGAGACGATGACTTGGCAGCCTTGCATGGCCCACAGCTAGAGTCCTATGGCCATGCCCTTCTCAGCGCAACCGGCAAGCCCGTGAGCCAGGGATGGCTCTATTTGCCAGTCGCTGCACGAGCCGTCCGCCTGTCCTGACGCCCACAAAAGTGCACCGAGTTTAGATCAATAGAACAACGAGGGTGGTGTAGGGATGGATGTAAAGTACCTCTTGGCTTCGCAAACCCAAGCGACGCTTATCGCGCTGGTCAAGAGGTGCGAGTCGATGCAATGAGCATTCTGGTCGTTAACGTCCTGCCTTGAATCAGCAGGCGGACGCGCTATAAGGCTCAAGGAGCGCTTCGACGTGATTCCCACGCTCTCCGGTGGTGCAGGCGCCAGCTTGCCCCTGTCAGCAACCGGCGTGCTGGAGCTTGAGTTCATCGGTTACAAGTCAGGTCGCTGCATTACTACGACGTAGGCAAACGAAACTTCATCAGCGCCAGCATCTAGCGCTCCAAGGACCATCTGGTCGAGACCAGTCTTGGGCACTATGACGGACTGATGGATACGATAGAGCCGCTTACCCAGGGCGGCCTGAGCCTTGCCCACCAGTCATGCAATGCAGGAGGCATAAGGCTCACCAGGACATGCAATCTTCATCGCGGCACCGAAGTGAGGTCACAGTGATATGTCTCGGGCGTATTCACTAGGGAGGACTGTGACAACGTAAGTCATTCATCCATCGGCGGCATGCTCGAATTGGCCACGATCGCGGTGGTCAATCTTAGGTGAGCGCGTAAAAACCGAACTATCTAAATTCCCTTTAGCCCATGCCAATGCCAGCCTAACGGATCAAGGTGAAGACCAGATATTCAGCTGGATCTCACTATGATGCCGTCCCCCTACTCCTTGTTCTTAACTTGTTTGGTTGCCGCCACGGTCGCCGCTCAGGAAGGACGCGAACGCTCGGATCTTGGATTGATGCAGCGGCAGATCGATGTCATCGAGCTGTTGGCGGATCGAGCACATAGCAGCACGACCGCTACTGACCGAGTTCGTTATCGCTTCGACTACCCCAGGTTGGCTACAGACTTGGAGCGCATCCGCCACGGTATCAGCCAATACCTGTCACCCTCACGCGCACAGCCGGCCGATCCGGTCGAGCTGGCCAGTGATTATTGTGCTGAAGCGCCCTGTTCGAGCCCCCCCAATGAGCATGACTGACACCCAAATCACCGCGTTCTCTGCTGTGGCCGGGTTTACCCCGCAGCTCAGTTCGGCGCTGTGGCGCTCATTGGTGCTGGTGCTCGCGTTGCTCTGGTGCACCTGGGCGCTGTGGACCGGCTACCGCGGCTGGGCGGCCGGCAACCTCAATTTCGGTGCGCTCGGCGGCAGCACGCTGCGCCTGGCCCTCGCCCTGATCGTGCTCATGTTTTTCATGCTGTCGTAAATTGGAGGCTTGCCATGAACCTCTCTCGCCATTGCCACCGCCCGCTTCTCCTGCTGCGGGATACCTTTTCAAAAGTCCTGTTCAGCGGTCTGGTTTTGCTGAGTTCGACGTTCGCAAGGGCCGACCTGCCAACCATGGAGGCACCCTCTCGCGGCGAAGGTTCGGGACTGATCGATACCATCAAGAACTACGCCTACGACGGCGGCATCCTGATCGGCCTGTTGATCGCCACCCTAGCTTTCCTGGGCGTGGCCTGGCATTCGCTCACGGTCTACGCCGACGTGCAGAACCAGCGCAAAACCTGGAAGGACCTCGGCGCCGTGGTAGGCGTCGGCGCCCTGTTGGTGGTGCTGATCCTGTGGTTCCTCACCAAAGCCGCGACGATTCTGTGAGGTCACCATGCCCGACACCCCTACCGTCCTGCCTGACGGCACGTTGACCTTCCTGCCGGAACGCCTTAACCGCGACCCGGCGGTCCTCCGTGGCTTCACCAACGACGAAATGTGGGTCGCTCTGATCATCGGCGCCGGGCTTGGCGTGCTCCTCGGTGCGCCGCTGGCGGTGGCCACCGCCTCCATCGCCACGCTCCCCACCTGCATGTTCCTCTGCATGGCGTTGGTGTTGCTCGGCGGCGGCAAGCTACTGCGCCGGGCCAAGCGTTCTCGCCCCGAGACCTGGTTGTACCGGCGCCTGCAGTGGCACCTGGCGGTGCACTGGGGCATCGGTACCCAACAAATGATCCTGCATTCGGGGCCGTGGACCGTGCGCCGGACTCGCCGGCATAAGAGGGCCTACCCATGAGCCGCTTCCGCAACAAGGTGGATGCGCAGCAGGCGCATATTTTCAGCCTGCGCCTTGCCGTGGCAATCCTGGCGCTGCTGTGCTGCGGGATGTGGTACGGCTGGCAGGCTGCACCTTCCGAGCTCACCATTCACGTACCGCCTGATCTGCGCTCCGGCAGCACGCGCAAGTGGTGGGATGTGCCCCCTGAGAACATCTACGCCTTCGCCCTGTACATCTTCGGCCAACTCAACCGCTGGCCCACCGATGGAGAGGTGGACTACCACCGCGCCATCTTCGCTCTGCAGCCGTACCTGACGCCCGCGTGCAAGACATTCTTCGACGGCGACTTTGAATTTCGCAAGGCCGCCGGCGAACTGCGTGGCCGGGTGCGCGGCGTATACGAGGTGCTCGGCCGCGGCTACAGCGACGACCCCGACCTGCGGGTGAAGCAGCTGGATAAGCACAGCTGGCTGGTCAAGCTCGACCTCAACGCCGACGAATACTACGCCGCCGAGCCGGTGAAACGCGTGGTGGTGCGGTATCCACTGCGGGTAGTGCGCTTCGACGTCGACCCCGAGCGCAACAAGTGGGGCCTGGCCCTGGACTGCTACGAAGGCACACCACAGAAGCTGACGCTGCCGGGAGGTGCGTGATGATGCGTGTCTTGATCCTGATTCTGGTGATGGCCAGCGGCTGGTGTTCAGCGGTCGGCGCCGTCGAGGTCAAATACTGGGACCGCCTGCCCTTGGCCGTTCCACTCACGGTGGGCCAAGAGCGGGTCCTGATGCTGGATGAAGACGTTCGTGTTGGGCTGCCCAGTGCGATCGCCGGCAAACTGCGCGTGCAGTCGGTCGGCGGGACGGTGTACCTGCGCGCCGCCGAAGCGCTCCCCCCTACCCGGCTGCAGCTGCAGTCAGTGAAGACGGGCGACATCATCCTTATCGATATCGAGGCGCTTGAGGGCAGCGAGGCGCCGGAACCGGTCAAGATCGTGGCCCAGGCTCAGGCGCCGGACGCGCAGGCCGAGAAAGATGCAGCATCCGCGGCGACGCCAGTACCCGTGGTGCTTACTCGTTATGCAGCGCAGAACCTTTATGCGCCTCTGCGTACCGTGGCGCCATTGCCTGGTGTACGGCGTGTGCCGCTGACCGACTCCATTGCCTTCAGCACCTTGCTGCCCACCGAGCGGGTTTCGATCAAGGCGCTTGCTGCATGGCGGTTGGGCGATTACTGGGTAACGGCGGTAAAGATCATGAACCGCGGCCCCGGCAAGGTCGCGCTGGACGCGCGTCACCTGCAGGCCACGCTGTACGCTGCGACGTTCCAACACGCTGATCTCGGCCTTGCCGGTACGCCTGAAGACACTACCGTGGCCTATCTCGTCACCCGCGGAAGCGACCTGAAGCACGCGCTGCTGTTGCCCCCGCCAACGCCGGAGGCTGCCGATCATGAAAGCTAACGGCCTGCTGAAGTTGCTGGTACCCGGGGTCCTGCTCGGCATCGTACTGATCATCGGCAAATCCTGGATGGCCGCGCCGGACGGCCAGCCCGCTCGCGATCCGGACAAAACCACGCTCAGCGCGGAACAGGCCAATGCCCTGGGTATCGCGGGCGACACTCCGCGCGACACCGTGGCCACCCTGATCGGCCAGGTCAAGGCGATGCGTAGTGAGATGCAGACGCTGAAGAAAGGCAACGATGCCCTGCAAACCGAGAACAACCGGCTGCGCTCGCGCGAAGGCAATGTCGACACGCGCATCCAGAGCACTTTGAACAGCGTCACCCAGCAGGTCACCGAACAGCGCCAGCAGGCCAACGATGCCCGGCAGAAGGCCGAACAGCAGCACCGCGAAACCCAAGGACTGCTATCCAGGCTCAAGGACCAGCTCACCAACAAGCCGGCCGCGAAGTCGGATCTCCCCGCAGGCTTTGGCCTTGAGCCCGGCGACGGGCAACAGTTTTCGGGTGCGCAATCAGCGCCTGACGCCGTGCAGTGGATCGAGCCGTCGAATGCGCGTGCCGACCAGGACGACGCCAGCAAAGCTGAAGGTCCTCTGTCTTCGCTGACGTCGACGTTCAAGGACCTGCACGGCCTGGACAGCAACGCCATCGATCGTGGCCAGGACCGTTTGCGTGCCGCTGCCAAAGGCGAGCGTGACCTGGAGAACCCCCAGGACCGAACCGAGGGCGCCAAACCCGTTTACACCCTCCCTGAGAACTCGACGTTGATGGGCTCGATCGCCATGACCGCGCTGATTGGCCGGGTACCGGTGGACGGTACCGTGAACGACCCTTATCCATTCAAGGTGCTGGTGGGCCCGGACAACCTCACCGCCAACGGCATCGACCTGCCGGATGTGGTCGGCGCGGTCATGAGCGGCACCGCCGCTGGCGACTGGACGCTGTCCTGCGTGCGCGGCCAGGTCGAGTCGATCACCTTTGTCTTCAGCGATGGCACCGTCCGCACGGTGCCACAGCCGCAGAAGGTCGTCAGCCGCAATCGCAGCAGTACCCAGACCTCCGATACCGAGAAGATCCGCGGCGGACTGGGCTACATCTCCGATCCCTACGGCATTCCCTGCATTTCTGGGGAGCGCCGCTCCAACGCCCAGCAATACCTGGGCAGCCAGAGCCTGATCACCGCAGCGGGGGCCGGATTCGCCGCGGCCCTGGGCAGCGAGCAGTCCAACACCTCGTTCATCAACTCGGCCGGCGGCAGCCTGGGCTTGAACCAGAACAGCGGCAACAGCGCGCTGAATTCAGTCATCAGCGGTGGCATTGGCGATATCCGTGAGTGGATCAACAAGCTCTATGGCGAAGCCTTTGCCGCTATCTACGTGCCGCCCGGGGCCAAGGTGGCCCTGCACCTGGATCACGAGATCAGCATCGACTACGAGCCGAAAGGCCGGAGAGTGAACCATGAAAGCCCATCCGTTTCGGTACTGGATCTGGATTAGTCTGCTGCTCGCCCTGCACCTGAGCGGCTGCTCCACCAGCAAGGAGGAAATGCTGCCCCACGGCGATCAAACCATGCTGGACATCTGGAATGGTGGTGGCGCCGTCGGTTCCCAACAGCAGTTGCAGGAAGCGCGTGGCGAATTGCGCCGTCCAGTGCTCGACCCTGAGCGCCTGATCAACGACCAGAGCGCTTACACGCGCACCGCCGCCAACGAGATCCGCGCCCAGTTCCCGCGCCTGCCCAATCCGGACCTGGTCATGTACGTGTACCCACACCTGGCCGGTACCCAGCAGGCACCGGTACCTGGCTACTCGACGGTGTTCCCGCTGTACGAGAAGGTCCAGTACGCGCTGCCCGGCGAACGCCTGGACGATCTGTGATGGCTGATGACGCAAGTCGCGACCCACCACGCTGGAAGCCCTGGCGTGCGGCGCAGCGCCGGCGCGCGACGCTTGCCGACGAGGCCGCCCAGTATGCGCACAATCCCAGCTTTGCCGATCACCTGCCTTGGGTCGAATACCTCGATGAGGAGCAGTGCTTTCTGCTCGACGACAACCGCTCCGTGGGCGCGGCGTTCGAGTTGCAGCCGATCGGGACCGAGGGCCGTGAGCCCGAGTGGTTGATGGCGGCCCGCGACGCCCTGGAGGATGCGCTGCAGGACAGCTTCGACGAACTGGACCAGGCGCCTTGGGTGGTGCAGTTTTTCTGCCAGGACGACAGTGACTTTGCCCCGTACCTCGAACGCCTGGAGCGCTATATCGCGCCGAGGGCTCGCGGCACACCGTTTACCCAAGCCTTCCTCGGTTCGATGCAGCGTCACCTCGACGCCATTGCTAAACCGGGTGGACTGTTCGATGACCATGTCGTGTCTCATCTGCCCTGGCGCGGCAGCAATCGGAGGATTCGCCTAGTGGTCTACCGCTGGCTCGGGGACCAGGGTGACGATGATGGACAAAGCCCGACTCAGGTGCTGAGCCGGACCTGCGAGCGCTTGGTGGCCTCGCTGCAAGCCTGCGGGGTCAGCCCTCGACGGTTGACCGGACGCGACTTCTACGCCTGGTTGCTGCCCTGGTTCAACCCGTCCCCTGCCCTCACCGACGAATCCCCCGCAGCGTTCTTTCGACGCGTGCCCTATCCGGAGACGGACGACGGCCAGGAGCTGCCGCTGCCGTTCGACCACGATTTCGCCGAGCGGCTGTTTTTCCAGGAACCGCGCTCCGATAGCGAACAGGGCCTCTGGTACTTCGATCAACAGCCCCATGCGGTGATGGTGGTCGACAAGCTGCGCAGGCCGCCCCATATCGGCCAGCTGACCGGCGAAACGCGCAAAGGCGAGGCTTTGAACGCCTTGTTCGATCAATTGCCCGAGCAGGCGGTGATGAGCCTGACCTTGGTGATCACGCCTCAGGATGTGCTTGAGGAACAGCTGAGCCGCCTGGCGCGAAAAGCCATCGGCGAGAACCTCGCTTCAACCCAGACCCGCCAGGACGTGGAGGAAGCGCGCGCGTTGATTGGGTGTCAGCACAAGCTGTATCGCGGCACCTTGGCGTTGTATCTGCGCGGTGCGGATGAACAGCAGCTGCGCCAGCGCTCAGTACAGGCCGCCAATGTCCTGCTCGGCGCCGGCCTGCAGCCGGTGCGTGAGGGTGATGAAGTGGCGGCGTGCAACAGCTACTTGCGCTGGCTGCCAATGGTCTACAACCCAGCACGAGACACGCGTAACTGGTACACCCGGCTGCTGTTTGCCCAGCATGTCGCCAACCTATTGCCCCTCTGGGGCCGCAGCATCGGCACCGGCAATCCGGGCATCACCTTCTTCAACCGTGGGGGTGCACCGCTTTCGTTCGATCCACTGTCGCGCTTCGACCGCTCCATGAATGGCCACCTGCTGCTGTTCGGTCCGACCGGCGCCGGCAAGTCGGCCACCCTGGTCTCAATCCTTATGCAGGTCATGGCCGTATATCGGCCGCGGCTGTTTATTGTCGAAGCGGGCAACTCCTTTGGCCTGCAGGGCGACTACTTCGCAACCCTCGGCTTGTCCGTAAACAAAGTGCAGCTCAAACCCGGCAGCGGCTTAAGCCTGGCGCCGTTCTCCGATGCCCGTCGGCTGATCGAGCACCCGGACCAGGTTGCCAGCTTGTTGACCGAAGACCTAGATGAATCGGTGCAGGACAGTGATGAGCAGCGCGACGTATTGGGCGAATTGGAGATCACCGCACGGCTGATGATCACCGGTGGTGAAGCGAAGGAAGAGGCACGCCTGACCCGCGCGGATCGCAGCCTGATCCGCGAGTGCATCCTCGATGCAGCCCAGCACTGCGCCGCGACCGACCAACAGGTGCTCACGCGTCATGTGCGCGATGCCCTGCGCCAGGTCGCCAGCAACGCCCATTTGCCTGATAAACGCCGGGAGCGCGCCCAGGAGATGGCCGAGTCCATCGACCTGTTCTGCCAAGGTTTTGAGGGCGCCCTGTTTGACCGGCCCGGCACGCCCTGGCCAGAGAGCGATGTGACGATCGTCGACCTCGCCACCTATGCCCGAGAGGGTTACGAAGCGCAGATGTCGATCAGCTACATCAGCCTGATGAACACGGTGAATAACCTTGCCGAACGCGATCAGTACCTGGGGCGGCCGATCATCATGGTCACCGACGAAGGCCACATCATCACCAAGAACCCTTTGCTGGCACCCTTTGTGGTCAAGGGCACGAAGATGTGGCGCAAGCTGGGCGCCTGGTTTTGGCTGGCCACACAGAACCTGGCCGACTTCCCCGACGCGGCGCAGACCATGCTCAACATGATCGAGTGGTGGATCTGCCTGAACATGCCGCCAGCGGAGATCGAGGAAATCGCCCGCTTCAAGAAACTCACGCCGGCGCAGAAGGCGCTGCTGCTCTCCGCGAGCAAGGCCTCAGGCAAGTACACCGAGGGCGTTGTCCTGTCGAAGAACCTGGAGACGCTTTTCCGTGCAGTGCCGCCCAGCCGGTACCTCGCCCTAGCTATGACGGAGCCCGAGGAGAAAGCACAGCGCTGGCGGTTAATGGAAGAGCACCTGCAGTCCGAACTGGAGGCCGCCCTGCAGGTTGCGGCGGAGATTGATCGCCTGCGCGGCATATCGTGAGCATGCCGGTCTCCCTTAGCCAGTGATGCAAGTTGGCAGCCGAAACTAATGAGCATCGTTTCGACCAAACTAAGCTACCCCACGCTACCAACATCCTTCAGGGTATTGAAATAAACGAACTCGCCCAGCGCGCTACTCCAACCATCTGGATGATTTTCAAGTGATCGCAGCGCCACCGCCTTGGCACTCCCCGGTTGGACAGGAGGGCTTAGGGCTTGTATCGCATTACCAAGCGCAACATACGCTTTCCGGTGCCTTACCCCACCATTAGCCAACAAAGCCCCAAAACGCGAGGGCACACCAAACTTGAGAAGCTCGACGAATGCCGGTACCCCGTCACTCACCTCAATCCCACGCTCGAGCAAAAGTCGGGCTAGAAGCGAAACGCCCTGCTCAACCAGGGTTTGCAGTGAGTAAGCAACCGCGCGGGTGTGGATTCCCAGAATGTCATCGACATCCATCTGGGTTGATTGGGCGATATCTGCGAACGTTGCACCACGGATCCATTGTCGAATTATTTCGAAGAACTTGAGCTTGACCGTTTCAGGATCTTGACCATTGTCCAGCCTAAATGCCACACGTACATCTGACTTGAGCTCTGGGTCCTGCCAGGCCCACTCCAGCATTACAGAGAGGAGATCGTCAGAAGCGGGATCGACAGGGCTCGCCCAATCTGCCCTGCTCGGTAGCAATCTATGTTCAACAAAATCCAGAAGGCGCACCTTGGCTCCAGTATCCTGGAGCCAAGCAATCTTGCCATCAGCCCTGAGCGCAATCAGACGCTGGGCTCGCAACTCAAAGACATTACGCAATGTAACAGCAGAACCGGCAGGAAGCTGATGGGCGGCAAATGTATGGGCAGACAGGTCAGCAGCCAGCCGTAGAAACTCCGAGTCTCCGATCTCTTCCGCAATCAATTCAATAAGCGTTGCATCCACCCCATCAATGAGCGGATGACTGGCAGGCTGGATCTCCAAGAACTGATTATCGAGCGCGATAGTGTGGGTTCTCAAGAAACTCTCCAAATCCTCAATCAAGGTGCGCAGCGAGCCTCTGACCGACTCTCCAGCCCCTGCCGT
Source organism: Pseudomonas sp. RV120224-01b (assembly GCF_003208145.1). Lineage (NCBI taxonomy): Bacteria > Pseudomonadati > Pseudomonadota > Gammaproteobacteria > Pseudomonadales > Pseudomonadaceae > Pseudomonas > Pseudomonas sp. RV120224-01b. Next base: position 119,946 of record NZ_QKMQ01000007.1, read on the forward strand.
GGCAACTGGAAGAACTAGCCACCACTGATCCGGGTTCGCACAGATGACCAACCCCTTGGTATTGGCGCCGGCCCGACCGGCTCGACCCACCAGGTTCTTGATGTCACGAGCGAGCATGTTCTCGGGCCGACCACTGCCCATCCGACGCTGCACTGAATACAGCACAAGCGAGCGGATTGGTAGGTTTACCCCTTCTGCGAGCGTGCTAGTACAGATGACCAGTTGAACTCGCCGATCTCGCAAAAGCTCCTCTAATACCTCTCGTGTTTCCTGAGGGATGTCACCGTGGTGCAACACAGCTCCATTGCTCAGCGACCTCGTACCTATCCAACCGGCACCGAACTCAGTCTCGAGGTAGTCGACGCGCGTTCGCAGCGCATCACGATCCGCATGGTCAATGGGTTTGGGTAACGGTAACGGACACCCCAACTGCTTAATGAGCTCTTCCGCCAAACCGATCGCACCCTGATCGCCGCGCTTGTTTGCGGCGAATATCGCCGTGGTTCCCATCGATAAAACCTTCCGGGCAGCCGCAACAGCCAACGTCTTGGTGGATGAAAAGCCATACGTCTTCATGCGCCCTGTGTGGGGGTTCACGTACTGGAAAGTGTTGCGATCCAGAAAGCCATGGATCGAGTACTGCCGTTGCTGAGCATGCGGGTGCATGTCAAGACGAACGGACTTACCCACTCCACTACCAGCGGATCGGAGAACAGAGAATTCGGCGATCGCCGGCCGATAGGTGCTTCTGATGACGGTGTCCTCACCGCCGCCAAGCCATGCGTTGATTTCTTCGATGTTCGGAATGATGGCCGACATGAATACGAAACGGATTGGATTGACTTGGCGTGCTTTCATACGCGCAAGCAACAGCTCCAGACCAATGCCTCTACCGGAGCTGTCTAGTAAATGGCCCTCGTCGCAAATAACCAGCGATATTCGCTTGGCGAAGGTTGGGTCAGCACTGAGAATTCCGGACAGCGACTCAGGGGTTGCAATAAGTGCATTGATGTGGTCCAGCCCATGCACTTCGTCTCCGGACGGGATCGTCCCGCCATACGCGCAGCGAGCCGCGATCCCCAAGCCGTTTAGCTGACGTACCAGAGAATGACGAAGCTCGGAAGCCAATGATCGGTACGGCACGATCATGATCGCGACGTGCGTCGGATTGCGCTTCAGATGCCAGTACAGCAACGTCTCACAGAGCGTGGTTTTGCCGGCCCCCGTCGGCATCTGCAAGGAATAGCTGTCAGCGCTGCCAAGCAGTCCCCTTTCGATAGCCTGTATCTGGGAGGGGAAGAACTCCCAGGTCGATGGTTTTCGATCGATAAAGGAATTGATCAGAGGGGTCCAAAAAGCACTCGCTCCCTCAGGCAACACAGCCCGAATATTAGATTCCTCGAAACGAGCCAGTAGTCTACTGAGCAAGGCCGCTGCCACCCACGTCTCCGGCCCATCCGCCAACGCGTTTTGTGCCTCAGTGGCGCTTGCCACTATGTTGTCGCTAAGACCCAACAGGTCGCCATTACGCAGGTGCCCCCTCACCTCGATGGCAGTCTGAGATCGCGGGTCGTGCGGGCGGGCCAAGAAGTCATAGCACGCAGCCCATGGGCTTTGTGGATCAATGGGCCGAGTCGACTGGCGCATGGCCAGGCAAGCCGACGCTGGGAAGTCTCCAAAGTAAAATGCTGCTGCGGCAAACAACGCTGCTTCATCTTTCGAGATACCCAACGCATCAACCTGCTCAGCCGGAATCTCTTTCAAAAACTGGAGGAAGGCATTACCCAGCTGTGCCCAGTCATCGCTTGGAGGATTTGTGGCGTGGATACCGTCAAACAGCTCTCCTACGAGCGAGATGTAATAGTCGGCAAGACGATTCCCGATCTGAGCGAGCTCAATGGGCAATGCGGCTACGGAAAACTCACCCAAATGCCGGGCCATATCTGCGTCATTGATCCAAGTCTGGAGGGAGGCTCTCATATCAAAGCACCGACGCCCTGGCAGCGGCAAAAGCTGCGTTGTAGATGGTATGCAGATTCGGCACTGAGATCACCACGAGTGTGTACTCGTCACTAGCAGTGGCGGGTGCATTGGTGAGCTCAGCATCGACAAAGCTCTCACAGATAACGGCGACCGCCCTGTATCGCAGGGCTGCAGGTGGATGATCAACGGCGTTGATAAACCGGTTTAGAAGCGGGATGTCGACGTCACCGAGATCCTCAGTGATCGCGCGCTCACGGAGCCACACCAGTGTGCTCGCGAGCCGGCTAGTCCGATCTTTCGCACAGTCTGTAATAGCGGAGCCGATTGGGTCTGAGGAAGCGGCAGTAGATTTGACCTTTACCTCAGCACAAAGCACCTGGTCATCAGTACTGGCTGCTGGACGTTGGGGCATGATGAAGTGGATGACATCCGACTTAGGGGCCGGCTTTGTTCTGTCCTGCTTTAGCCGCCATTTCTTGGGGCCTATAGCAGCACCCGGATACTCCATGGCGGACTGGTAGAAGTATCCGAGCACTTCGCCGAAGTCTCCCGCCATAGTTGCGCCGGCATCCGGCAGCTTGCTCGCCAGGACGTCTAAGAGAGTAAGCCCATGGCGATCCGCCGCTGACTCAAGCGCTCCATCAGTTATGTAACAGCGACGCAAGGGCTCGGCCATGGCCGCCTCCAAAAGCGCCACTTGCTGGGTAGCCATCCTGACCAGCACGTAGGGCTGCTCCTGCTCATGCGGGAACCACTGAACAGCGTTACTGAAGTCGAAACCGAGATCGTCCATGAGTGATGGTCATCCTAGAATGAGACTTGGGAGCCGCGCCCGCGGTCAATCCAAAGTCGCGTAACCGGCTAATGGTGGATGGCCACTACGGTACGCTAAAAAAAGGGGCTGGTGTCAAGGGCATAGCTGATAACCCTAGTTGTTTCTGGCCTCAATCGTACTCCCTGAAATGCCGCTCAAGGTAGTTAACGTCCAGGGGTGGCGGAATACACAATAAGAACATTTGTACTCCTCTGCGCTACTTCGCCCCGGCAACGCCCGTCAACCAGACACCAATCAAACCGATCACTTCCGACTCGTTTTTTCCGTTCACATACTAAACACGACTCAGGATGCTGCACTTTGGCGCACGGATGCACATCGTTGCCACATGCCGAGCGGTGCCCATGAACGCGACCGTCCCCACCCGAAGCAGATCACCAAAGCCCCGCAAGGCTGATCGCGGCGGCTTCTTCGCTGCGACGGTGCTGCTCGTCGCAGCCGAGCATTGCCTGGCCCTAACCACCCCAACCATCATCGCCTCCGTCACTTCGCTGCAGTGCCTGGAGTACCGGGTCGTCGGGACCTGCTACTGGCTACTGTGCACGCCGTTCGGCTGCACGGTGCGCACCTCGCCGAAGGTCCGTCACTTCATTCCCGAGCTGGTGGTGTCGAGTTACGCCGATACCGGCGCCAACCCTTGGAGCGAGATGGCAGCACTGTCGACGCCGACGTCAGGGTCACAAGGGGGTGGCAACCTGATCACGCCTTCGCCGCAGCGCGATAATCTGCCACGGTTCAAGAATGTCGACGGTATCGGGCACCCCGGCAAGGCGGCCCTAACGGCCTTGGCGCACACGTTCGGCTATGCGTGCCCTAGCGGCGCTGTGCCGTTTGCGCCCTACTACCTAAGTACGCTCGACCCGCTGGCGTGGCGCCAGGCCATTCCGGAGTCCGTCTACCCGCAAGCACTGGCTCCGGGAATGCGCGAGATCGGCAATCAGGCACTCGGCAACATGTGGGGTAGTGTCTACCCACGCCACGGATTTCTGGTGCAGCCCGACGATTTCAAGGCGGCTGCCGTAATGGCTCAACGCGCCAGTGACTTCATCACTCGCGTTGGCCAACCGCACGTCTATCGAGCACTACAGCCGATGCCCGCGGCCGGCTACTGGCCACCGCAGCCGGTACTGGAGAACAACGTCAACAACCACCGCTGGCAATTGCTCAGCCCAATGATCCAAAGCACCTGCGCCATCTTCCCCAGCCCAGCGATCCAGAGCACCGACGGTGCTTATGCCTGGTCGCTGTGGCGGCCCTACCGCTGCTGCCAGCGAATGGGCCAGACCTTCCTGTTCAGCATCGATTTTGACGGTGGCCAATGATGAAGACCTACTTCCTCGGATTGCTGTGCTTCCTCATATATGCCGTGGGCCACGCCGCCGAGAATGGCTACCACCTTGGTGACCAGACACCGGTCCTGGACGACCGGGTGATGTACACCATCGGCGGCGGTTCAGCGGCAGGAGCGCCCTCCTCGCTCTACCGACCCAGTGGCCTTGGTGTAGGCATGTCTTGGCGCGCCAACATGATGTGCGGAAACATGAACCTCTCGAATACCCTGCAGAACCAGCTCAATGGCGCCACCCAGGGCTTTCAGCAAATCATGGGCAACGTCATCCAGAACGCCACGCAGGCCGTCATGTCGCTGCCGGCGATGATCATCCAGCGAGCCAACCCCGGGTTGTATGAGCTGCTGAGCAATGGCGTTCTGCAGGGACGGATCGACTTCGACCGCTCCAAGCTCACCTGCCAGGCAATGGCGGCGAAGATGGCCGACAAGGTCGACCAAGCCGGCTGGGGTGCGCTGGCGCAGAACCAGGAGATGCAGCACAACCTCGAGCAGTCCGGCGGTGACGCTGTGACGGCGGTGAAGGACACTGAATTGAACAACGGCAACAACGGCGTCAGTTGGGTCGGCGGGCAGAAAGCCGGTGGCAACGGCCAGCAAGCCATCCGGGTGACGTCGGACGTGGTCAAAGCCGGCTACAACCTGCTGCACAACCGGGCGGTCGAGGACACCTCAACTATGGGTTCGAGTTGCCAGAATGGCGCCATCTGCCAAGCCTGGTCGAGTCCCGAGGAGGCCTCCGAGTGGGCGACGCGTGTGCTCGGGGAAACCGAGGTACAGACCTGCGACGACTGCGAGACACTGCGGGTAACCGCCGGTACCGGCCTGTCGCCGCTGATCCAGGAAACCTACACGGAAAACCTGGAAGGTTTGCAACGCATGGTCTCAGGCGCCGAGCAACCCACCCCGGAGAACCTCGACAAGGTCTCCAGCCCGTTGCTGCAGGTCTCTCGCGGCGTCATCGAAGGGCTGCGCGACGATCCCGACCAGAACCTGCTGGCCCGACGCCTGGCCAGCGAGACCGCGCTATCGAGCGTGATCTACAAAGCGATGCTGTTACAGCGCACGCTGTTTGCCGGCAGCCACGAGCCCAATGTGGCTTCGGCGCAGCCCGCCACCAACGCCCTCAACAGCAACGTCGAAACGCTGGAGCGCGAGATCCGCCTGCTGCAAACCGAGCTACAGGTACGCCAGTCGCTGGCCACCAACACCGCTAGCCTGGTCCTCGATCGCCACGCCGGCGGTGCCGAGGCCTCGCGTGGCATCGATCAGCGTGATCCGGAGCCGGACCGTTTGCGCCGAGCCGAACAGGAGAGGAGCACGCCATGATCTCATTATCGGTGAGGTTCACCCTCGCGCGTGTACTGCTGGTGCTCGGTGCCATGCTGAGCATTTTGTTGATTGCTTGGATGGCGCTGCACCTGTCCGTGACCCAGCTGAATTGGCTCGAACCAGCGCGAGCGACAGCGCCTTACTTCGCGTACTGGCGCGCGCTCTTGTACACCCTGATGTTCGCCGGTTGGGCCGCAGCGTTGCGCAGCCAACCGTCGCCCGCAGATCAGCATAGGGTGAAGCGCCTGGGCTTAATTGGCTTCAGCTCGATCATCCTGGTTGAGCTGTCCCGCATGTGAGGTGCAGTCATGAACATGAGCACCAACAGCTACCTCGAGTATTACCTCTCGCTGCTGGCTTGGATCATCAACAACGGCATCTGGAACACCTTGGCGGACACCGGGCTGTTCGCCGCGCCGTTCGGCGCGATCATCCTGCAGGAATGGCTGTCGGCCCGCCAACAGGGTGCCGACGAGGGCAACAAGGGGCTGTTGTCGATCCCTCGCGTCGAGAACCGGCTGTGGATGAGCTACGTGGTCATATTGTTCGGCTGCATGCCGTTCTTCCCACTCAGCATGTCCTCTGTAACCTTCGACGATGCGGCGAGCCAGCGCTGCGGCATCTCCATGGCCAAGCCAGCAAACACCGCCTGGGGCACAACCTTCAGCACCATCGGCGAGAAGTCAGCGAACGTGCCGGTGTGGTGGTTGCTGGTGCATGCCATGAGCAAAGGCATCACTGCCGCTGCGACAGCGTCAATCCCCTGCGCACCCGACATCCGTGCTATGCGCATGGAGATCGACAGCTCGCGGATCAACGACCAGGTGCTGCTGCAGGAGGTCGCCGACTTCACCCGGGACTGCTACGGCTTTTCGCGCTCGCGGCTGTTTACCAATCGACCCGAACTGGACGAAGCTCAGAGCTACGACGCGTCCTGGATTGGCTCCACCTACCTACTCAACACACAGGGCTACTACGATACCGATCGCTCGCGAATGCCCAGGGTCGATTGGCCATACGACGAGACGAGAGATACCTCACTGCCCCAGCTCGACAACGGTGCTGGTTATCCCACCTGCAAGCAGTGGTGGAGCGATGGCACGATCGGACTGCGAGACCGCTTGGTGGCCGAGGTCGATCCGTCGCTGGTGTCGCACCTGCGAGGCTGGCTGACCGGGCGCACTTCTACTGAGATTGAAGACGCCACCCTGCGCGAATTGGTGAGCCCACGGCAGCAATCGTTGAGCATGGCACCTGGACAGGTATTCCAAGACTACGGCAGCAGCGCACGGGGCGGCTCGCTGACACAAGGGCTCAACAATTTGGCCACCAACACTGGTCTGGCCCTGGGCTCATTCAGCAATTTCCCGGCCATGAATGCGCTCCGAACTGCCTTGCCGATGGTTCAGGCCTTCCTGATCATGGGCACCATCATCAGCTTGCCCCTGGTGCTGCTGATCAGCACCTACCAGTTGAAGGCGCTCATGACGATCACGTTCGCGCTCTTCACCCTGCACATGCTCACGTTCTGGTGGGAACTTGCGCGCTGGGTCGATTCGAGCATGCTGGAAACGCTATACAACCAGGTCTCAGCCACAGATCAGGCGATGTTGTCGTTGCCGACGGCAGGCTTCATGGACGGAACGGTCACTGCACAGGTCATCGAGTACGTGATGGGCGCAATGTTCATTGTCCTGCCAGCTTTGTTCGTCGGCACTATGAGCTGGGCGGGATATGCCGTGGGTAACGGGATCCAGAGCATGTTGGCAAGTGGCGGCAAGAATGCATCTGACGCAGCAAGCAAAGGCACAAGCCAATTAACGAGTGCCGGCAAGAAATCAATCAGGTGACTTAAATTCACCTATGTAATGGCCATTGCTATCGTAATCGCCAATATAGAGGTCAGCACCCAGAGAATCTGGGACTGATTCTTCTCGACTCGCCACAGGTTCGGCGTACTCCCACCAGCTTCGAACCAGAGCAACTGCCAGGCTGGTGATAATCAGCAAAGCAAAGGCGAGGGCTAAACCAGCAAGGCCAACCAAGCAAAGTAGCTTAACAGCCGCAGTAACCCAAAGTTGTCTACGTGGTATTAGAGTAGAACTCTGAGAGCTTACTAATTTGGATGCCAAACTTCGCCAGGCTGTTCCAAGCCTGGAACCCATGCGACCCGGAACTGAATGAGGACGAATTTTGCTACTCATGTTGTATCTCCACAGGCCGGTAACCCGTTGGATCCAAGATTCAAGTCTACTCCTTTCGGCCCGGCGAATAGCACCGCTCATCGTTCAGAAGCGAACTGAAAAATCGCCATGGAACAATGCGGACACGGAACCCGACATTGCATCTGCCCCACCGTTGACCACAGCAAGCCTGCCTGATATTGAGTAAGTGCAATCGCTGGTTTTCCAGCATCCCAGGTAGCCATAACCTTTAAGGCTACGTCACGAACGTGATGGTTATCCCCAAATGCGATTCGCGTTCGGCAGCTCGCATGGTCACCGTTCCCCGGTGGTGAACGCTTTCTGATTGCCAAAGCTCACTGAGCCAGAGTCTTCGACTCACCTTACCCAATCCATTCCAGTGCTGGGAGTTCTCCCGCATGGGTGGCATTCCTCCGCACCTTCTGGAGGATCTCATCATGCTGCGTTTCACAGGCACAGAACTTCACGCTGTATTAGCAGAGGCCGGTATCAACGGTTGCAGAGTGATATTGGTCAAAGACCACGGCGTCTACCTCATCTCCGAGGTCGGTGAAAGCAAACCGGATGGCGGTGGCCGTAAACGCGTCGCCTACGCCACCGGTTGCAACCCTGCCGTCGACGACTTCGACACCTGGTGGAATCGCGCCCGCGATGAGTTCGGCGGCGATGATTTTGCCGAGTACTTTGACATCGATGACCCCGTTCTCGCCAGCCTTCGCGGCACTGCTGGATCGCTGGTGGTGGAGGCCACCTCCACCCACCTGTACCTGGCCGCCGAGGTTGATCCCGCGGGAAAACCTTGAACGTAAAAGCGAGCACGTAGCGCTTCCCGAGAGGCACCTAGCAGACCTCTCGGGAGGCATTCCGCACCATGTTCAGACTGACTGGAGATCGCCGCTAGTCAGGAAATTAAAGGCCGATAGTCTTCCTTGGAAGACCCTGGATGGCCCCGCTCTAACGAGGTCAAAATCGGAGATTGACCCCACGTTCGGACGCGTTTTAATGGACGAACGCTACCTGCTCGGCAGGTTGATCGGATCGTGCAAATGCACACCAAACCTCAAAAAGGTGACGCGGAATCTGCTAACCGGAGGCCACAATGTCCAGGATGAACCACCTCTCCACTGCCATTGTGCTGAGCCCAGGTGTTTGGCGGCAGTTCATTGAAACTGCCATAGGCGAGGAACCGATTGGACAGTCCGCACTGCGCTTGGCAGAACTGATCAATAGCGCGCTGACTTCTGCACCGCTCGCCCTGCACCGTCCCATAGAACTGCAACTCGACCTGCAGAGCAATGGCTCCTCATTAATCGCCCATCTGCCGCAGCTTCAGCTGGCTCATGTCACACCACGCAGCGGCCCGACGTTTTTGCTCATCCGACTCCCTGATGAGAGCGCGGTAGACATCGCCGCCCTCTGACCCCGTTAGCTCCTTCACTGCCCCCTCTACCCCCCGGGAACCCTTCCCGGACGGGCAGCGTTCCCCCTTCCGACCGGAGAACGCCATGTCCGATATCTACCTGGAAGTCACCAACAAGATCGTCAGTGCCCTGAGTCAGGGCGTGATCCCCTGGATTAAACCCTGGACCACTACATGCTCGAGTGCTGACTCGCCATTTCCCATCAACGCCATCACCCGGCGGCCCTACGCTGGCATCAACGTTCCACTGTTATGGGCAGAGGCCCGCCTGCGAGGCTTCACCCAGGATCGCTGGCTGACCTTCAATCAGGCACGCAAGGCTGGCGCCCATGTGCGCAAGGGCGAGCAATCCACCCTCGCGGTACTATACAAACCGATGAGCAAAGAGGCGCATGACGAGGACGGCCAGGTCGTTCGCGATGAACAGGGCAACATCAAATTGGTGCAGTTCGCACTCCTACGCACGCACTGCCTTTTCAACGTCGAGCAGACCGAAGGCTTGCCTGAGGAGGAGCCAGATTCCGCTGAGCACGCCGAGCCCGCGACCTTCATTGATCATGAACCGGCCGAGCAACTGCTGATCGCCAGCGGGGCGCGCATCGAGCATCGCTACAGCGATGACGCGTTTTATCAGCCGTTGCGTGATCGCATCCAATTGCCGACCAAGGCCCAGTTCGAGGACGTCGGCAGTTACTACGCGACGGCCCTGCATGAGCTGACACACTGGTCGGGCCACCGGTCGCGTCTGAACCGTGAAGGTATCACCGGCGGGCATGTATTCGGCTCCACGGCGTATGCCTTTGAGGAGCTGGTCGCGGAAATGGGCGCCGCGTTTCTCTGCGCGCTGACCGGCACCAAAGGCGAGTTGCGTCACGAGGAATACCTGGCATCCTGGCTGAAGATACTCAAGGAAGACAAACGAGCCATTTTCCGCGCCAGCGGTCAGGCCCGGGAAGCCTCTGAGTACCTGTTGGCGTTGCAGTCCGATCAAGCGACGGATACACCCGCACGCCTCACCGAGTGATTTCACACCAAGCAAAAAGGCCCCTACCCGGGGCCTTTGTTTTGTCTGCTACGCGGCACCTGCCGCAGTCAGGAAGTCAGTGATTACTGCAGCCAGCTCTCCACGGTGTCCGAGCCGTGCTCCTGCTTCCACTGCTTGAGAATCTTGTGGTTGCCGCCCTTAGTTTCCACAACCTCACCGCTCTGCGGATGCTTGTAGCGTTTAAGCTCGCGAGGCTTGCGCTGGCTGCTGCTGGACGCACTCGCGGTCGGTACGCTCAGGCCCTTGGCCGGATCCAGAATGCTAATTACCTGGCGAAGGTTCATGCCGTACTCTTCCAGCAACGCTTTGAGCTTCTGTTCAAACTCGATCTCTTGCCTCAAACCGGAGTCGTTTTTCATTGCATCCAGCTGTTGCAACTGCGCGGCCAGTTGCGCTTCCAGTGCTTTGAACTCGGCAAGTTTGGACATGAATAAGGTTCCTAGGTGTGGGACAAGTGCTGGGATAATAACTGAGACTGCGGATTTTAGCCGCGGGTTAAGGCACAGTGCACACGCTCTTGAGAAGAGCCAGTTAAAACGACCTCGCCTAGTCGCTCAATCAGACAAGTGCTGACACAGGTGCGCCACAAGTTGCCGCGGGTTTGTGCTGTTCCCGATCTGAAACACGATATCGCGCTGGCTGCGGGGCAGTTTTTTCGCACAGCGCTTGGCCGCAGATCGTATGGCCGCATCCGTGCCATGGATCCGATCAGCCAACAACACGACCAATACCGCATCACTCAACGTCATCCGCCCCCCTGCCCTAGGGTTTGTAAGAAAAGTCGCCGAGCGGCGATTAGGCAAAGAGAAAACAGGCGAGGAAGCGGAGTTTACGGATTGTAAATGAGCATTCCGAGCCTGTTTTCAACGCAGCATGATCGTCACGCAGGCACTTTTCGTGCAGAGCCTAGCCCCAGTGTTTGCCATCGAGCTTACCAGCCGTGTCGCCTTGCTCGAAATGTTTTCCGCTTGTCAGTATCCTGCGCCAGGTTTGCATCCATCGGCCAAGCGTCTAGAACTGCAGGGAACTCATGCTGGAAATCACGGACAAGGACATCGAAGCGCTGGCTGACCACGAGCTGCGCACACTCGTGGGGTTGCTAGCAGAGTACGAACAGCGTGGTGCTGGGCAATCTGCGCTCAATGCGCGTTGGGGCGGCGACCAAAAATCCAAGGATGGCGGTGTGGATGTTCGTGTCAGCGCGTTCGGCCAGGCGCGCCCCGATGGCTTCATTCCCCGTCCCGACACGGTGTTTCAGGTCAAGAAAAACAATATCACCGCAGAAAAGATCAAGGCAGAGATGTGCCCTGACCAACAATTGCGCCAGGTGGTCCGAGCGCTGGCACGTGTGGCCGGCGCCTATGTGATCGTCTGCGGTAAATCGATTGCCAGTGAGTTGATCGTGCCAAGGGTCGAGGCGATGGAGGCTGCCCTTGATCAGAACGGCTTGAAAGGCATGATCAAGGTCGACTTTTACGATGCCAGCACACTGGCCACGGCCGTGCGCGGCTACCCTGGTCTGGTCATCTGGGTGCGCAAAACGGTCAAGCGCCCCATTGGCAACTGGCAGCCAGCGCTGGCCGTCGCCCAGCAAAGCCAGGCGTCTGCCTACCTGTGCGACGACCAGCCACGGGTCGAATGCCCAGGGCATCCAGCGCCGCTGAGCGTGGCACAAGCAGTGGACAGCATCCGCACAGCACTGGCCCTGCCCGGCAGCATCGTACGCTTGCTGGGTCTCCCAGGCACAGGCAAGACGCGCCTGGCGCAAGCATTGTTCGAAGACGGCGTTGGTGCCCAACCGCTACCCGCCCATAGCGGGGTCTACGGTGACATTGGCTTGTCGCTGACACCCCAACCTGACGAAATGGCCTCGTTGTTGTGCGACAGCGAGCCTTATCCCATCCTGATAATCGACAACTGCCCACCAGAACTGCACCTTGCATTGAAAGAGCGCGTAAGCAGGCTGGCGCTGAAGGTTAGCGTCCTGACGATCGAACACGAGATCAGGCAGCCAGACGAGTCCTACGACAATCTGTACACACTGCATCCTTCGTCGGACGCGATGATTCAAGTGCTGGTTCAACGCAGCCATCCGCAACTCAATGGACTGGCTGTCTCCCGCATTGCCAGGTTCGCAGGTGGCAATGCCCGGATCGCACTGTGGCTGGGTGCTAGCGCCGAGCATGGCAAGGACGTATCGACCTTGAACGATACCGAACTGCTCTACCGCATACTGCGCCAGGGGAAGGCCGAGGATCCCGCGCTGGAAGACGCGGCAGAGGTGGCCGCACTGGTCTACTCGTTCGCTGTTGACGGCGAACTACTCGAGGACGACGAGTCATTGCACCTCGCCCCCTTGGCCCAGATGGACGCCAGTCAGTTCTATCGCCAGATCTCAAGGCTGCACAACCGTGGCTTGATTCAGGAGCGTGGGTTCTATCGCGCATTACTCCCTGAAGCGATTGCCAATCGGCTTGCTGTTCAGGCCCTCAAGGCAATACCGCCGCGATCTATCGAGCAGATGTTCAACGATGCACCGGGCCGCCTAAAGCTCTCTTTCTGTCACAGGCTCAACTACTTGGGCGAAAACGATCGTGCAGTTCAATTGGTAAAACGCTGGTTCAACGGTGGCGGATGGCTGGGCAGCGCGTCAAAGTTGAATCGGGAAGAGTGGCGGATGTTCAGCTACATCGCGCTCTTGGCTCCCAGTGAGTCGCTGGCACTATTGGGAAAGCTGGTGACACCGCAATCCGCCATCGATATCGACAGCCGACGCTTCATTACCCTGACCGTGAACGCGTTGGCAAGAAAGACCGAGCATTTCGCCCAAGCCATAGACCTGCTGGTGCACCTGGCCAAACGCACGTCCTGCAATAGCGATGAACGCGAGTATGTACTGCGCTTTGTCGAGTGCCTGTTCCACTTTGCCAGCTGGGGCACCGAAGCTCCACTCGTACTGCGCCTGGATGTCGCAAGGTCGCTGCTCAACGGTCCAGACAGTTGGGTTGGGGAACGCGCGCTGAAAGGGCTGCTCGAACTTGAGCATTTCCCAATTCTCGCCGACGCCTTTCTGGCGGCGCAGCCGCCTGTCGATACCAAGGTGCCAGCGGCCAGGGAAAAACCGGAGATATGGATAGGTCAAACGCTGCAAATGGCCTGTGTGCTGGCCTTGGCACCAGGCCCAGGCGCCGCGCCGGCAAGAGCGACGATCCTTGCACACGCCAGAAGCCTGCTGCGTTTCAAGCAGTCCGCACACTGCCTGCAGGAATACTTCAGGCAACTGGCGCAAACCGAGTGGTGGAACGAGGCCAGGGGTGCCCTCATCGGCCTGCTCGATGCGCCAGACCTGAACCTCGGCGACTTTCAGCAACAGCAACTCGAAGCCGCCATCGAAGTGCTGACACCTTCCGGTATCGATGCGCTGATCGAACTTTCGATCAACTCACCCGACATTGCCGATAAGCCGCGCCGTGCTATTTCCGACGCTCGCATGGCACGACTGGAGCAGGATCAGCGACGCCTGGCCGAGGCGCTGTTAACCGAGCCACAGCAGTTGCCACAGCTTTTGCCTGTCGTGCTATCAAGCCCCAACTCGGCCGGGCACCTCGGTTTCCACCTTTGCACGGGCACTTTGCTGCCTCAAAACGTCTGGCAGCAGATTGTCGATGCCACGCCTGAAAAGGGCCTGAACCTTAGCTTCATTCAAGGGTTCATCCACGGTATGGCACACGCAAACCCCACTGCCCTGGATGAGCTGGCAGCAGATTTCCACCTGCAGCCCACGCTCAGTCCGTACCTCATCCATCTGTATTTTTTCACATATGGGAACGCTCAGGATGTCGCGCTCGCAATCCATGCCAATCTGACCCGCATACCCCTCACGGTCATTGCAGAACTGACCTATATGCTTGATTACCTGGAGATTTCTCAGGAGACATTGCGCACACTGATCTACGACATCGCCGCCCTTCCCGACGGCCTTCCGGCAGCGCTGGATCTGCTCGAGTCACGCTTGTTCCAGGCGTCGCTCGACCACCGGGACTGTTCACACTGGGCTAGCATGGCCGCCGACCTGCTCACTCGCTACCTTGACGATGTGCCCGCGCAGCCTTGTCGCCCCTTTAAACTGGAAGCGACCGTCGAGGTAGCGATGTGTTGCGCGGACAGTGGGGCGCTGGCTCGAAAAACCATCACTTACCTGCTTGAGCAAGGCAAAACCAAGCAGGGAAGCCGGGATGTCCCCTTGCGAGTAGTTGTCTCGCTGATCGATGCTCATCCTTGCCTGGCTTTGCAGATGCTGGCCGATGCGGCCCGGAACAACGACCGACAACTACTCGAACGCCTGCACGGCATCCGCCAAGGTATCGCCCCATTTGCAAACGCCGACCCCGAACAGCTTGTAGCCTGGTGCAACACGCAGCCCGATGAGCACTACCCGCTCCTGGCCAGCCTGCTTTACCCCTGGGCCGAGGTGGAACAGGACCTGCTGCACTGGAAACCGCTGTCACTGGCACTGCTGGACAACGCGCCCGCTCCAGCCAAAGTACTGACCTTGTTCCTGCAGCTTCTCGACCGCCAGTGTTTCCCCGGTCCACAGCGCAACCCCTTCAAGCAGAAGGTTGCCCTGCTCGACCAACTAAACGGCACTTCGGTCGCAGCGCTGACGGAATATGCCCACTATCAGGCAAAGCTGAAAAGACAGGCAGACGAGCATGAAAAAGCGCTCGAGGGCTACAAGCGCTTCGAGTGAATGAGATGCCAGCAGTTGACAGAAAAGTCGCCGAGCGGTGATCAGGCAAGGCGAAAAAGGCGAGAGACGGTCAGAGTCGCGCTCGACTTGACTGTAGTCAGTGAGCATTCCGACCGGGCTGGTGCATCAGCTGTGTTTTCAACGCAGCATGATCGTCGCGCAGGCACTTTTCGTACAAAGCCTAGAAATCATGCCAGGCAGTCTACCCCCTGAACAAAGGGTCCGCTATTTCGATAGGCTGCCGATCCCGATGCGCCTTTCTTCGATTTATTACACACACAAAAGGCCAAGCCGGTAAAGGGTAACGGCAGCAATGGAAGGGGCCGCAAGGGTAAGAGGCTTATCCAAAAAGGCAAAAGGACCTCCCGAAGAAGCAGCAGGTCATGCGATGAAACGCTGGTGGTTAACACGTCAAAAAGGTGAGGCGGCAGAGCCCACCCTCACTCCCTTCGCCGAGGGCTTCATGCTCCCGCAGTCGGCCGAATCTCTACTCTCCGCCGATCACCGGAGAAAGCTGCTCGAACGTATCTGGCAGTATACGGCCCTTTCCGAAGCGCAGTTTGATCGACTCTACCTCGAGCCCATCCGCCGCTACGCTAGCTTCGTACAGCAAGTCCCGGCCAGCGAAAGCCATCATCACGCCTATCCCGGGGGCATGCTCGATCACGGGTTGGAGCTGGTGGCGTGCAGCCTGAAACTTCGCCAGTCCTACCTCCTCCCCAGTGGCGCAGCACCGGAAGACCAGGCCGCACAGGCCGACGCCTGGAGCGCCGCGATCGCGTATGGTGCCCTGCTCCATGACATCGGTAAAATCGCCGTCGACGTACAGGTGGAGTACCAGAACGGTGAGTGCTGGCATCCTTGGCATGGCCCGCTGAACCAGCCCTACCGTTTTCGTTACAAGCCAGGCCGCGATTACAAACTGCACGGCGCCGCGGCAGGGTTGCTCTATACCCAGATCCTATCGCACGCGCTGCTCGACTGGCTCAGCGGTTACCCCGAATTGTGGAGCCAATTGCTTTTCCTGCTAGCCGACCACTACGAGCACGCAGGGCCCCTCGGAGAACTGGTGCTGCAAGCTGACCGGGTATCCACCGCGCAGAACATCGGAGGCAATCCCGTCAAAGCATTGCAAGCACCCAAACACTCGCTCCAGCACCACCTGCTCATGGGCTTACGACATCTCGTTAAAAATGAGTTCAAGCTGAACCAGCCCGGCGCAGCTGGCTGGTTGACCGAGGAGCACCTGTGGTTAGTCAGTAAGACCGCGACTGACAAGCTGCGCGCTCATTTGCTGGCTCAATCAGTAGATGGCATCCCCACTAGCAACATCGCCCTGTTTGATGAGCTTCAATCGCATGGGCTCGTAGAGCCAACTCCCGACGGTAGGGCGGTTTGGAGCGCAACAGTCGTCAACGAAGGGTGGGAGCATCGCTTCACATTCTTGCGCCTGCAACCCAGCTTGATCTGGGCTGATGAAATACGTCCGCCGTGCTTTGCAGGATCGATAAAGTTCGAAGTTGGCCTTGATGCTTTAAACAGTGTCGCCGACCAGCCCCTAGCAGCGCCCTTGCAACGCCCTACCGAGGGCTTGGCCTCCATGTCATCAATTCAGGAGGTTGATTATCTGGATGATTTGATGGCTATGTTGCAAGCTACTAGCGAACCCGAAAATGAATCAGAACCTGCAGCGCCTGACGCTGCATTCACTCATTCAATCAGCCAGCCGTTCGTCAACTGGCTAAAGGATGGGCTCAGAAGCCATCGCTTACTCATCAACGACAGCAAGGCCAAGATTCATGTCGTAAATGGGACATACTTCCTAGTCACGCCAGGGCTCTTCCAGCTTTACGTTAGCGAGCAAAGGAATTTTTCCGGAGAAAATGGAATACCAGCCTGGCGCCATGTTCAACGTCAGTTTGAAAAGCTAAATCTTCACATGAAGCGACCCAATGGCCAAAACATATGGTCTTGCAGGGTACAAGGCCCCCGGAAGACCAGCTCTGTAAATGGTTACCTGATAAATGATAGTAAGGCTTTATCTGCTGAGCTCCCACTCGACAATACATACCTGACTCTAGTTTTGTAGTGAAAATCAAACCTCGTTACTTTTGGATTTCATATGATTGCCCATCAAGGATACAGCTCAGCCTCCTATAACCCAATAGATTCAGAACATACCCGCCAAGAGCTACTCACCTGAGAAACAGTCTCTGAGTTCTCCAAAGCATCTTCCTTAAGCCTGTGCACCTCTCTCTGCTGCTCACGAGAACGGAAGTGGGCGATCAGTTATCACGTTTTTCATAACGAGGGTGGAAATCAAACGTTGCACGTTAGGGAGCCTGGATAGCTCTTCATCATATAGTTTCTGAAACGCGGGAAGATCAGCGGTCACCACCATCAACATGTAGTCCGGATCGCCGAACAAGCGCTGCGCTTGGATGATGGCAGAAATATCCGGCAGCGCCGCTTCAAACTCAGCGACGGCTTGCTGATGCCCCTCTCGCAGCGTCACGAACACGATGGACGAGAAATTCAGGCCGAGCCCCGTTGCGGAAAGCTGCGCACGGTAGCCTTGGATGATGCCCGCCTCCTCCAGCGCGCGTACTCGACGGTGGCACGGAGAGAGGCTCAGGCCCACCCGTTCTGCCAGCTCCGTAAGTGATTGCCGACCATCCCTTTGGAGTTCAGCAAGAATCTCCCTGTCAATTCGATCCATCCAAAAAATCCTTCCAAGACTTAAAACCTATTGAGCCAACTTTAACAGATAATTCCTCTTAAATTTCCCTATCCTTCTAACTCTCCGAAACGAGGCAAAACATGCCTCAAAGGCCTGGCAAGAAGGTAGAGAAGCGTGACTTTATCCGTACTGGCGGCATTCTGGGTTGTGTCGTTCCTCCTCATCATCACCCCTGGCGTGGATTGGGCGTATGCCATCTCTGCCGGTTTGAAGGGGCGCGTCGTCGTGCCTGCGGTCGCAGGCATGCTTTCAGGTCATATGCTCCTGATCATCCTGGTCGCAGCAGGCGTGGGGGGGTTGCTGACGCAGGTGCCGTTTGCGCTCACCACGCTGACACTGCTGGGCGCTGTCTACCTGTTCTGGTTAGGCATCAACATGCTGTTCAAGCCGTCGGTGCCTGAGAAAGGCGACGGGGTTGATGACGGCAACTGGAAGGAATGGGCAGTCAAGGGACTGTGCATCAGCGGCCTGAATCCCAAGGTCGCACTTCTGTTTCTTGCGCTGCTGCCCCAGTTCACCAACCCGCTCGCTGGGTGGCCGGTGTTCATGCAAATTCTCGCGCTTGGCCTGCTGCACATTGTCAGCTGCTCGATCGTCTACTTTGCAGTGGGCTATGGCGCACGCAGGGTTCTGGGCACCCGACCAAAGGCCGCTGTCATGGTAAATCGTCTCTCAGGGGCGCTCATGATCGTCATCGCTGTGCTGCTCACGGCAGATCGCTTTCTCACTTAAGAGGAACGCCCAGTGCAGGGCGAGGTGCCAGATCGCTACGAAACTCAAGGCTGGCTCGACAGGAAGCGCCTGATAATCCACAAGGAATCGAAGTTACCATGAAGCAGATGCTCGACTTTCTAATCAGGCCCAGCCGACGGTTATCCGATGTTTGGTTCCTGTGCCTAGCATTCTTGGTTGGCGGAGGCGCCGGCTCGGTGCTTTGGATGAAAATCACCATGGCGGTTGGGCTACCTTTCATTTTCTTCGCCACCCTTGTCCTTCATCTCACATGGCGGGCCCCCATCTCCGACACCTGAACCGCCATTCTCTTTGCGAGCAAAAAAATGCCTCGGCAGAAACCACCTACCGAGGCCAAGTTCCATATGCAACCTTGAAACCGTTACTGATGCGCTGAGAGCTCCTCCCTAAGCAGCCTGATCGCACCCACCACCTGGCGAGCAACACACAGCACCTTTTCTCCTTCAGAGCTCAAGGTCGTTCTCCTCGATGACCTGTCGAAAAGAATTACCCCTAAATCTGCCTCAAGCGCGTTCAAATGCTTCGTCACAGCCGGCTGACCTATGTTGAGCTTCACGGCTGCGGCGCTGACGGTGCCGCAATCGACTGTAGCCACAAAGCTCTCCAGTTTAACCAGATCCATAGCTCCACCTAACCAGGGTTACCAGTAGCAGGGGCTACCGGTTACAAATCCAGAACAATGGATTTTGACTTCGCACGAGACACGCACGCGGTCAGGCAGGTGCTCTTTTCCGAGTCGTCGAGGATGTAGTCTTGATGGTCAACCTCCCCTTCCAGGTACCGTATCTTGCAGGTACCACACAACCCGGATTGACAGGACGTCTCAACTGGATAACCCGCATCCTGAAGCACCTGGGCAAGATTCTCGTGCGCTTGGACGACAACCTCTTCGCCGGTACTGGCAATGCGCGCTACAAACGACCCGTTGCTTTGTTCAGAGCTCGGTTGCTCCGGGGCCTTCACCGGCGCCTTGAAATGCTCGAAGTGGACTGTCCCGGCAGGCCAGTGCGCAGCAGCTTCCTTGCAGGCATTCATGAAGCCGCCAGGCCCGCAGTAGTAGACGTGACACCCGTCGGAGGCGTCCTTCAGGAACGTCTTCAGATCGAAACTCTTGGACGGATCACCACCATCGAAATGCAGGGTGACCTTCCCTTCGCCGATCAGGTCTTCCATCTCCTCCGAGAACGCTGCGAATTCGGGGCCCTTGCAGCAATAGTGAAGTTCATAGTCCTGCCTGGCTAACTCCAGGGCATGCATCATGGACTTCATGGGCGTCACGCCAATACCACCAGCAAGCAGGATCGTTCTACGCGCGTCTTTGCTGAGCATGAAGTTGTTGCGGGGCACACTGACCTTGACGGTCTGCCCTACCCGCAGTTCATGGACTGCGATCGAGCCACCGGTACCACGTTCGTCTCGCAGCACACCAATGACATAGCGATGCGGCTCGGCGGGCGAGTTACTCAAGGAGTACTGCCTGACCATTCCATTCGGCAGATGGATGTCGATGTGCGATCCAGCGGTGAATGGTGGAAGCGCACCACCTTTTGGATCGACGAGTTCGTAGGAGTTGATCCCTTGGGCTTCGCGGGTAACACGTCGGATCAACAGCTCCAGCAATGCGGGGTTGGGATTTGCTAAGGATGTCATCGTCATTCACCTCTCACCTAGGCACGGGACCCTGGGCATGCCAGGGCCCTCGCTTTTTCTTATTGTTCTCTGAAGCTCTGTTCCAGTTGCTCGAACCGCGCAGTGACGAACTCGGCGCGCTCCTTGCCTTTGAGCTTGTCCGCCTCGGTGAGGATCGCTACGGCTTCGCGGGCCAGTTTGCGACGGTTGATGACCTCCTGCTCGGGGGTTGCAGCCCTCGGCATATTGAACACGTTGCCGGTGCAGTAGCTGTTCGGCTCGCCCCCCATGTCGCGTAACCATTGTGCAAAGCCAGCTGCCGCCGCTTGAGGGTTGCTGCCACGAATACCGTCACGCAGCATCTTGCGGAAGGCATAGAGGCCGGCGTCGAACTTGGTTGGGTTCTCCAAGGCGTGCACCGCGATCGGGCGCTGGCTGATGATCGCCTCGTAGTCGCCGGGTGCGTACTGGGCTTCCTTGTAGTTGTGGCGCTCGCGGTGGTTGGACGGGATCGGTGGGATATCGTCGATCTTGTATTTGCCGAAGCGCTCTGGACGGCGCATGGCGACCTGGCCTTCCAGGAAGTCGATTGTCTCGTAGCCGACCATGCTCTTATCACCCACGCCGCGGGTGTCGATGCCAGGGCCCATGACACGCCAGCCAATCATCTTGGCGTTCTCGTCATCCACCGGCACTGTCCAGCGCACGATGTGGAAGCGGCTGAACAGTTTCTTCGCCGAGCCGTCTTCCGAGGTGTAGGCATGCAGGCTGAGGTTTGGCAGCACCTGGTGCTGGATGCGCAGGAACATACGGTCATCGTTCACGCGACGAGCGCCGGCACAGGCCAGGCTGCGGCCTTGGTGAACGGGGATGAACTGCATGTCTGGAGCAACTTCCATGGAAGCTGCGCCGACTTCGTCGAAGGTGGTGCCTTGGAAGTTTTCACCCACCACGTTCTTCGCAGAGTGCAAGGCCGTCGGGTGGAAATTGTCCGCCGCGTTGTCCTGAACCTGCAGCCAGTTGCAGTGCTGGAAGTTGCTGTAAGGCACCAGCTCGTCGCCTTCCATCACGGTGAAGTTCTGCTCCCACTCCGGGAACGGTGGTTCTTCATCCGGTGGGCCCATGTAGGCGAACACCAGACCGTGACGCTCGAACGCCTTGTAGGCGCCCTGGCGGATCGAACAGGCGTACTTCTCACCTTCCTTCTCCTCGCCGGCAGGGAATGGCACATGCAGGCACGCCCCATCCACGTCGAAGACCATGCCGTGGTAGCAGCACTTGATGCCTTTCTCCTGGATCGCACCGTATTCCAGCGAAGCACCACGGTGGCAGCAGTGGGCATGGAGCACACCGACCTGGCCGCTGCCATCGCGGAACGCCACGAGCTCCTCACCCATGATTTTGAGGAAGCGAGGGGTATCGGTGAGTTCCAGCGACATGCAGACCGGGTGCCAGAAGCGACGGAGGTATTCACCAGCTGGGGTACCTGGGCCGGTTTCAGTCAGTTCTGGATCATGGTCAGGGGTTTTGTTGGTGTAGTAGCCACCGTAGGCGATCAGCTTCTTCGGAACGGCAGTGCCGCCGGCGCCACGTTGATCATCATGCTTATCGAATTTCTCAGTCATTTTCATTGCCTCAGGCTTTTTGTTAGATACTGGATACGGTATTCGTACTCTGTATACATATTGTTCGAACGCAATGGTGCTGCGGGTACTGCTTCAAACGCTAAGGGGTCAGTTGATGGATTTGTCGACGAGGGCGCCCGCCTTGATCCAGGGCATCATGTCGCGCAAGCGCTCACCTACCACTTCGATCTGGTGACGCTGCAGCAGGCTGCGCCGGGCAGTGAGCGTAGGATTGCCTGCCTTGTTTTCCAGAATGAAATCTTTGGCGTATTCGCCGTTCTGGATGCTGGTCAACAGCTCGCGCATCCTGTCCTTGGTTTCAGCAGGCACGATCCTCGGCCCGCTGACGTACTCGCCGAATTCGGCGTTGTTGGAAATGCTGTAGTTCATGTTGCCGATACCGCCTTCGTAGATCAGGTCGACGATCAGCTTGAGCTCGTGCAGGCACTCGAAGTAGGCCAGTTCAGGCGAGTAGCCACCTTCTACCAGCGTCTCGAAACCCAGCTTGATGAGCTCGACAGTGCCGCCGCAGAGCACCGCTTGCTCACCAAACAGGTCGGTCTCGGTTTCTTCGCGGAAGTTGGTTTCGATGATGCCGGCCTTACCGCAGCCGATGGCTGACGCATAGGCCAGGGCCAGCTCAACGGCATGCCCAGATGTGTTCTGCTCGACGGCAATGAGAGCGGGTACGCCATGCCCAGCTTGGAATGTCGAGCGGACGGTATGCCCCGGCGCCTTCGGCGCGATCATGATGACGTCCAGATCAGCGCGCGATTTGACCTGCCCATAGTGGATGTTGAAGCCGTGGGCGAAGGCCAGGGTCGCGTTGCGACGCAGATGCGGCTCGACCTGGGCTTGGTAGACCTCGGCGATCAGTTCATCAGGGATCAGCATCATCACCAAGTCAGCTTGGGCAACAGCCTCGGAAACAGTGCTCACGGCCAGGCCTGCAGCCAGTGCCTTTTTGGACGATGCCGAGCCCTGACGCAACCCAACGATGACATCGACTCCACTGTCACGCAGGTTTTGAGCGTGCGCATGCCCTTGCGCACCGTAGCCAATGATCGCCACGCAGAGTCCCTGGAGCAGGCTTAGGTCGGCATCTTTGTCGTAGAACAGCTTCATATCGGTGAGACCCTTTTGTTTTTGTGTTCAGGATTTCGCACTCTGTACTCTGTATACAGAGTTCACAGTCTTGACCTACACTCAGAGCTAGTCAAGGAAAATTTGAATGTCTGAGGAGAACGTGGACAATGCAGCTCTCACTGAAGGAAGCCGAGACTCGGCAGGGTCAAGCAATGACAAGCACACTCAAGCGAATCCAATCACGCACTGACTACGTTGATGAGGTCTACAAAGCCCTGCTCGACGCAATCAGCGATGGCTCGCTTGCACCAGGAGCAAGGCTGACGCAGGAAGAGATCGCCGAGCAGATGAACATCTCCCGCTCGCCCGTTCTTCAAGCCTTGAGGTTGCTCAAGAAAGATGGCCTGGTTCAGGACGCTCCAGGTCGTGGTCTGCTGGTGACACCGTTGACCACAGACTCCATCCGCAACCTTTACCTGATCCGGGGAGCCTTGGATAACCTGGCAGCCAAGATGGCGGCGGCCCGTAAAGTCCCGCTCGATCCTGCGCTGATCAAGCGTGGTCGCAAGGCGTCCCAGGGCAAGAACATCAAGGAAATGATCGATGCCGACGTGGCCTTCCACAACGCGATCTACGAAGCCTCGGGGAACCCACTGATCGCGCAAAGTGCGCAGGTCTACTGGGTGCATTTGCGTCGAGCCATGGGTGCAGTGCTGCAGTCGTCTGGCCAACGCGATGCCATCTGGGATCAGCATGAAGCAATCGCCAAAGCAATTGCGGCGGGTGACGTGGAAGCAGCGGGTTCGCTGACTGATGTCCATACAACACAGGCGAGAGAAAACTTGATCGACCGACTCGGCCATCTGCTTTCGCAAGCGTGAAACAGGCGCCCGGGAAACCGGGCACCCGCTCCGAGTGGCCTAACGGTTGACTACAGATTTAGGCATCGCAAGGCATATACACGCGGCAAAGGTCAGAGACCCAGCGATGCAGTACAGAGCCAGGTCGGTGGATGAAGTCGCATCCTTCACCCAACCGATCATGTACGGGCTGACAAATCCGGCCAGACTGCCGATAGAGTTCACCATCGCAATGCCGGCAGCTGCTGCCGCTCCTCCCAGGAATGCAGGCGGCAGGCACCAGAATTGGCATAACCCGGTCATGATTCCCATCGTCGCTAATGATAAGAAGACAAGAGAAACGGTTGGGTTGCCGGCTGTGAGCGTGCTCATCACCAAGCCGAATGCTCCCAGCATTGCAGGCAAGGCGGCATGCCACCGGCGCTCCTTGTGGCGGTCGGCACTACGACCGGTGTAGATCATTGCAGCCGTGGCGAATGCGTACGGGATGGTGGTCAGCAGAGAGACCGTGGATGCCTCCTGGATACCTGAGCTTTTGATCAGAGAGGGCAACCAGAAGCTGACGCCATATAGCCCCATCATGAAGCCGAAATAACCCGAGCTGAGCACCCATACCCGCTTGTTCCTGAATGCGCCGAATACCGAGTGGACTTCCTTGGTTCCACCCTCTTTTTCCAGGTTGCGCTTCAAAGTTTCCTTGTCGATCGGCGACAACCACTTGGCATCATCGATCTTGTCTTGAAGGTAGAACAGCACGATTACACCCGCGATGATAGATGGCAACGCCTCCAGGAAGAACAGCCATTGCCAGGCAGAGTGCCCCATCCAACCGTGCGTGGAGGCCATGATCCAACCCGACAGAGGGCCACCGACCACCCCCGCCATAGGGATCCCGGTCATGAACATCGCTGTGATCTTGCCTCGGCGAGACGGTGGGAACCAGTAGGTGAGGTACAGAATGATGCCGGGGAAGAAACCTGCCTCGGCGAGACCCAACAGAAAGCGCAGAACGTAGAACTGCATCGGCGTCTGAACGAAGATCATGCTGGCCGACAGGATGCCCCAACTGATCATGATCCGGGCAATCCAGCGCCTTGCGCCTACCCGGTGCAGAATGATGTTGCTGGGCACTTCAAAGATGAAGTATCCGAGAAAGAATATGCCAGCACCAAGACCATAGATGGTTTCACTGAACTTCAACTCATCGAGCATCTGAAGTTTGGCGAACCCGATATTCACGCGATCTAGATACGCGAACACATAGCAAACAAATAAAAAGGGAATAAGTCGCAAGGCTACACGGGTATACAACTGGGACTCAGCGGCTGAATCCTGGACGGCATAAGGTGCCTCTAGAGCATTAGACATGATGCCAATCTCCGAATGATTTTGTATTTGTTGTAGGCGGGTCGTGCAGCAGCGCCGTTCCAGGTTCGGCGCTGCTGCAGAGGTGGGTCAGGAGAACATGTCCGGCTGTTCTGCCGCGAGTTGGTCGTAGAGGGGTTGGAAGTGAAGCCAGCCGATGAAGGGGCTACCCACATTCTCACGGCTGTAACGGCAGCGCTCCGGCGTCACCAACTTGGGCGTGATCCCACTGGCCTCGATCAGCAGTTGCTGCTGGCAGCACCGCTCCAAGGCGATGAACCAGAATGCCGCCTCATCGATACTGTGCCGGCTGGCCGTGAGCAGGCCGTGATTTTGGTGAATTACGGCACGCACATCCTTGAAGTATTCGCTGACCGACTTGCCCGCCTTCGCCTCAACTGCAACGGCGCCGGCTTCAGCGGTGATCACCACGTGGTCTTCGAAGAACACCGCTGCGTCCTGGGTGATGGGCGGCAATGGGCGCCCGGTGGCAGACCAGGCTCCGCCGTAGATGGTATGCGCATGGCACATGGCGACGATATCGGGGTGCGCTTCATGGACAGCAGCGTGCAGCACGAAGCCAGCCCGGTTGATTGCGTAGTCACCTTGGACGACCTTCCCTTCGTGATCCGCGAGGATCAGATTGGATAGCTTTACCTGGGAGAAATGGACGGCCATCGGGTTGGTCCAATACAACTCCGGAAACTCTGGATCGCGAACGGTCAGATGACCGGCGAAACCGTAATCGAGGCTGTGCTTTGCAAATGCCCGGCAGGCTGCAACAAGATGTTTCTTGCGATACTGCCGCTCTTCTTCAAAACTCTTGAATTCTGGCACTTCTGGAAAAATCAGTCCCTGCTGTTCAGGTTGATATACAGAAATGCGGCGTTTCTCATTATATGCGGGCTCAATTCGCAGCAAGGGATCCATGACGCCAACCTCATCTTTTATTGTTGTTGGAGACCCATAGTTGACTTTAGGCGTATGGATTGACAAACGAAGGCTTTTCACCCAAGGTTGAATTAAATTTAGCCTAATCAAATAATAATGAGAAAGATTCCTAACTTCGCCGCTATCAAGGCTTTTGAGGCCGCTGCTCGCCTGGAAAGCTTCGTCGCTGCTGCTGACGAATTGCACTTGTCTCCCTCCGCAGTCAGTCACCAGGTGAGAAAACTTGAGGCTACGCTGGGCATGGAGCTGTTCAAAAGACAGCCGCGCTCGGTCGAGTTAACGATCCAAGGTCGTGCCCTCGCTCAGCGTCTCACCACAGCCCTCGACGGCTTGGAGTCGGCGCTGTCGATGTGGATGCCCAGTGCGGAGCAGCTGCAGCTCGCCGTCCATTGCTCACCTAGCTTTGCTTCCAAATGGCTCTCGCCTCGATTGGCACGCCTGGTGAGTGAGCCGAACCCTCTTCATATCCGTTTGACCTCCAGTGCTACTGCACCCGAGCTCACCCGGCACGAGGAGATCGACATCGCGATCACCTACGGTGCGCCGATTCAGCGCGTCGGCGTAATTTCCGAGCCCTTGGGCTTGGAAACTATCGCCCCTATGAGCTCACCGCGTTTTTTCGACGCATCTGAAACGCTTGAACCTCGGTCGCTCAAGCCTGGATCGCTGATCGACTCCCAGCTCAGTCCTGTGCGGTGGAGCGACTGGTTCCTACACGAGGGTGTGGCTGAACGATCGGACTTGGGAGGGCTCTCCTTCGACCGCGCGGCTCTCGTTCTCTCAGCCGCAGCAGATGGGCTTGGTATTGCTTTGGAATCTACCCGCTTGGCTGAGAATGAGCTGCGCCAAGGCTCGCTGGTGGTATTGAACGGGCATTTACCTCCGCTGCAGCGCGAGATGCATTTCCTCTGCTATCGAGGATCGATGAAAGGCAGCCGGAAGATTGAGCGATTCAAGGAATGGATCATGAGCCAGATCAACGAGGCGTGAAGCCTCCGACCTTCCCCGCTCAAAATTGATTCACGGCCAGGCCCTTCAAGTGCCTGCCGCCCCAGCATTCATCCAGATCATCAGGCCTGTCAGGGTCGCCAGGGAACCCAAGGTGGAGATCAGGATGGTGCGAGAGATCAGCCCAGCCTCCCGACGATAAAACTCTGCCAACATGAAAGGCCCGGTGCCGGTCGGAAGCGCACTGAGCAGCAGGGCAGAATTTGCCCACATCGATTGAAGCGCGAACACCTTGAACGCGAGGAACCACGTCAGCAACGGCTGCCCCACCAATTTGATGGTTACAAGGGGCCAAGGGCTGCTTTTGCCCGCAGCCGACTTGACCGTTTTCTGGCCGAGAAACAGGCCCAGAGAAATTAGCGCACAGGGCGTGGTTGCTGTTGCCAGCATATCGAGAAAACTCAGGACAGGGTGAGCCAGCGGAATCCCCGTCATGGCCCAGGCAGCACCTGCGATGGGCGCGATGACCAAGGGATTTTTCGAGAGTGCCTTTACGACGACGGCTATCGCTTTGCCGATGCGCCGCTCCTCCTGCAAGCCGACCTCAATGCAAATGACCGCAATCGCGAACAGGACACACACCACAATGAGCGTCGAGATGAGCGCGGGTTGTAGTCCTGAATGACCAAAGACGATGGCACAGAGCGGAATGCCAATGTAGCCGGTATTGGCGTAACCAGCGCTTAAGCCGTCGATGCTGGAGCTGGCAAGGCTATGCCCCGTGCACAGTCGCCAGGCCAGCGTCGCTGCAAAAATTGCCAAGGTGCCGGCACCGAAGGAAATGATGAAACCAGGTTGCCAGATTTCAGCCAATGAAGCGGTCGCGGTCACCTTGAACAGCAAGGCAGGTAAGCAGAGCCACACCACCATTTTGTTGATCTCGGAGGCGGCTTGGTCTCCAAGTCGATTCGTCTTTCGGCAGATAAATCCAGCGAGGATGAGGGCGAAAATGGGTAAAACGATGGCGAGAACGGTGTACATGACTTCCACGGGGGCGAAGGAATTTGGGCTTGCATAGATTAAGATTGCCAACCAATGCAGTCCAATGACTATGGATCTACCAATTGATACCTCTGGAGCATCGATGATCGAGCATCGCCACTTGCGCTATTTTCTAGCCCTTGCCGACCTGCTGCATTATGGCAAGGCATCTGCGCAGGTTAGCGTGACCCAACCTTCCTTAAGTCGTCAGATCGCAGACTTGGAATCCCAGCTCGGGTGCCAGCTCTTTGTGCGCACCTCTCGTTCAGTTGAACTGACCTCGGCTGGCCTAGAGTTTCAGCGCAGCGCGCAATTGGTCATGCAGGCTATGGACTCGGCGATTCGCTCCACCCAGGCCGTAGCCCGGGGTGAGAAAGGAGCGCTTCGCATCGCATTCACGTCCATGATCGCCTGGTCTGGTTTGCCCAAGCTGATCAAGTCCTACGCCGATAGCGCTCCTGGCGTAAATCTGGAGCTGAGCGAGCTGATTCCAAGTGCGTTGATGAAAGCCGTAGAGTCCGGAGAATGCGATATCGGCCTCACCTTCGAGGCAACGGTTCAGCCTCCGTATCAATACCGGGAGTTGCAGCGTGAGTCGCTGAGCATCGCCGTTCCAGCTGATCACCGCCTGGCGCACCAGAAGGTTGTAACCGTTAAAGACCTTGTAGATGAACCCTTTATCTTGAGCCCCCGCAACACTGCATCGGCGCTGCACGATGGCATCGTCCAGCTGTGCCGACAAAACGGCTTTGAGCCCCGTGCTCGGATGTACACCCAACTGCAAGGGACGATCGTGAACCTGGTTGGAGAAGGGCTAGGGGTCTCTATAATTCCAACCGCCATGTCGAAGTCGAACCCAGAGTCAGTTCGATTCGTACGGATCGACGATGCCCCCGAGCTGGCTCTGGGAATGGTTTGGAACACGACCAACTCGAACCCGTGCCTCTCTGCCTTCATCCAGTCTGTGGACGCCCGCCTCGACGAGACATGATCGAGCACGAGCTCCGACTCTAACTCGCTAGCGGTTCACCACCCCTTTCGGCATTGATAAGCAGACCACTGCAGCACAAATCAGCGCCGCTGCGATGCAGTACAACGCGATGCTGGTCGACCCTGTGGAATCCTTCACCCAGCCGATCAGATAAGGGCTTATGAAGCCCGCCAAGTTACCGATGGAGTTGATCATCGCGATACCGGCAGCTGCTGCGACCCCGCCCAGGAACGCGGGAGGGTAGCACCAGAACTGGCTCATGGCAGTCATCACACCCATGGCTCCGATCGAGAGAAACGCAACCGTCAGGATAGGGTTCTGCTCCGTAGTAGTAGCAAGCACCAAACCCATTGCGCCAATCACTGCCGGCACCGCCGCATGCCATCGACGCTCCAACACATTGTCGGAATGTCGCCCAGTCATGACCATCGCAATCGTGGCCAACGCGTACGGTATGGTGGTCAGCAGCGAGACTTCAGCAGCGCTCTGAACCCCGGAGTTCTTGATGAGCGATGGCAGCCAGAACGTGATCCCATTCAAGCCCATCATCACACCGAAGTAGCCTGCACTTAGCAGCCAAACCTTAAGATTGGTGAAAGCGCTGAATGCGGAATGTCCGTGATGCGAATGGGCCTCTCCCTCAAGGTTGCGCTTGAGAATGGCCTTCTCTTCCTGGGTGAGCCACTTGGCATCGTCGGGATTGTCACGCAAGTACACCAGGACAACGAATCCAGCGACGATCGAGGGTATTGCTTCGAGCGCGAACAGCCATTGCCAAGCTGAGAAGCCGTGCCAGCCGTGGGTGGTCGACATGATCCAACCCGAAAGTGGGCCACCCAAAACCCCTGCCATCGGAATGCCCGTCAGGAACATCGCGGTGATTCTTCCCCGCCGCGAGGACGGGAACCAGTAGGTCAGATACAAAATGATGCCGGGGAAAAATCCGGCCTCTGCTACGCCCAAGAAAAACCTGAGAGTGTAGAACATGGCAGGTGTCTGTACAAATACCATGCAGGCCGACAACACGCCCCAACTTACCATGATGCGAGCGATCCAACGGCGGGCGCCGACCTTGTGCAGCATCATGTTGCTCGGCACTTCAAAAATGAAATAGCCGAAGAAGAATATCCCTGCCCCCAGCCCATAAACGGTTTCGCTGAACTTCAGTTCGTCCAGCATCTGCAGCTTGGCGAAACCTACGTTCACCCGATCGAGGTAGGCGAAGACATAGCAAAGAAAGAGAAATGGAATCAGTCGTAGGGTCAAGCGCGCGTACAGCTTTGACTCTTTCGGGGTGGAACGCGAATCAGGGACGCAGGCAGCATCAAGAGCATTAGGCATCTGCCTATCTCCAGTCATTGTTATTGTGTGGCGAGCAAGAAAAGGCGCCGCCCGGACGGGCAGCGCCTGAGTACTTACGAGAACATGTCAGGCTGTTCAGCCGCGATCTTGTCGTAGAGCGCCTGGAAGTGCAGCCAGCCAATGAACGGGCTACCGACGTTCTCACGGCTGTAGCGGCAGCGCTCCGGCGATACCAGTTTCGGCGTGATGCCCGAAGCCTCGATCAGCAGTTGCTGCTGGCAGCAACGTTCCAGCGCGATGAACCAGAACGCAGCTTCGTCGATGCTGTGGCGGCTAGCAGTCAGCAGGCCGTGGTTCTGGTGAATGGCGGCTCGTACATCCTTGAAGTAGTCGCAGACTGCGTTACCTGCCTTGGCCTCCACCGCGACGGCACCGGCTTCAGCAGTGATGACCACGTGGTCTTCGAAGAACACAGCAGCATCCTGGGTGATAGGAAGCAGTGGCCGCCCGGTCGAGGCCCAGGCACCACCGTAGATGGTGTGCGCATGGCACATGGCAACGATATCCGGATGCGCTTCGTGCACCGCAGCGTGCAGCACGAAACCGGCACGGTTGATGGCGTACTCGCCCTGCACCACTTTGCCCTTGTGATCGGCCAGGATCAGGTTGGACATTTTGACCTTGGAGAAGTGGACAGCCATCGGGTTCGTCCAGTACAGCTCGGGGAACTCCGGGTCGCGCACGGTCAGGTGGCCGGCGAAACCGTAATCAAGACTGTGCTCAGCGAATGCGCGGCACGCAGCTACCAGGTGCTTCTTGCGGTACTGGCGCTCTTCTTCGAAGCTCTTGAACTCAGGGATCTCGGGAAAGATGAGCCCTTCCTGTTCAGGCTGATAGATCGAAATGCGTTTCTTGCCGCCTGCAGTTGGGTCAAGTTTGAGTACCGATTCCACGATTACCACCTCTGGTTATTGTTTGGGGTGGCGTCATGGTCTCGGTCGGGGACTTTGGTGACAAACGATCCGTTTTCAAGCAAGGCTCAATAAAATTCAGCCTCAGCATTCTTTGCCTGCCTTGAGGGAACAAGCAGCTTCAAGTCACTCGAGAGAATTCAGAATCTCTTTACGACAAGCATCCAGAATTTCGTCTGCAATCTGGGAGTCGTCGGGACAAGCACGAGACAGAATTACTGCTCCTACGCAATGGGCGATAACACTGAGCATCTTTGCCCGCTGGGAAGCACCATCTTCGAGTTCGCTCACCCTGCCTTCGTTCGCAAGTACCGTAGCCAACTGCTCGACGCCTTGGTTGAAGACGGCCTTCACCTGAGCATCCTGCCGAGCAGCGTCAGCGCCCAGGGAGGCCAGCGTACAGCCCTGACCTGGCGCATCACGGTGTTTACGAGACACGTAGTGCGAGACGAAATCCACTGCAGACGCACCATCGGCAGCCTCTGCAACCTGGGAAATCCCACACGCCGAAGCCAGTGCCATGAGGTCACTTTTCGATTCGAAATGCTTGTAGAACCCACCATGGGTGAGGCCAGCCGCTGACATAAGGTCAGCAATACCAACGCCGTCAAAGCCTCGCTCACGAAACAGCTCTGATGCGGTGGTGACCACACGCTGGCGATTCTCCAGCGACTGCGCTTTGGTGACCCTCATTTCTTCCCTCCTTCACCAAGCATTCTCACTGGCCAGCATACATTGATGATGATCACAATCAAACACCTTGACCGTTTTGATTATGGTCATCATCATAGATTTGCGTTCTCTGTAGGTGTTGGTAAGCAGGTGTAGTCCGCCAACACATTCAGGAAAAAACGTCGAAAAATCCCCGTATTCAGGAGTGATTAACTCATGACCGTAAGACCAACCGTTCTCATTACCGGCGCCTCCTCTGGCATCGGGGCAACCTACGCAGATCGATTTGCCCGCCGTGGCCACAACCTTGTACTGGTCGCTCGGGATGCAACGAGACTCGAAGCTCTCGCCCATGAGCTTGAGCGCGAGAATGGGATCACTGCAGAGATACTCCGCGCCGACCTCACCCAGCCGGACGAACTCGCAGCTGTTGAGAAACGCTTGCGGGAGGACGCTCAGATCGGCGTACTCATCAACAACGCCGGAGCGAGCTTGATGGGAAGC
The DNA here is from genome assembly GCF_003208145.1 of Pseudomonas sp. RV120224-01b. NCBI lineage: Bacteria > Pseudomonadati > Pseudomonadota > Gammaproteobacteria > Pseudomonadales > Pseudomonadaceae > Pseudomonas > Pseudomonas sp. RV120224-01b. The sequence continues at coordinate 152,301 of NZ_QKMQ01000007.1, forward strand.
TTCGTGGATCAGACGACCGACGATATCGAGCAATTGATCAGCTTGAACACCGTCGCACCTACTCGCCTGGCAAGTGCGATTGCACCCAGGCTCGCCCAGGCCGGCTCAGGAGCCATCGTGAACATCAGCTCGGTCGTCGGGCTTGCGCCAGAGTTTGGCGTGTCCGTTTACGGTGCCACGAAAGCTTTCGTGCTTTTCCTGTCACAGGGGTTGAGTCAAGAGCTGGCGCCGAAGGGCGTTTACGTGCAAGCAGTCCTGCCTGCCGCAACAGCCACAGAGATTTGGCAGCGGTCTGGGCTGCCAGAGGAATTCCGACCGCCGCTGATGGAGGTCGGGAAATTGGTCGATGCTGCGTTGGTGGGTTTTGATCGCAAAGAGAGCATCACCATTCCTCCTCTTCACGACCAGTCCCAGTGGGAAACCTACTCTTTGGCTCGCCAATCAATGCTGCCAGGGTTTGCGACCACCGAGCCTGCCGAGCGCTATCAAAACCTGGGTTGAAGTTGATGACCTGGCGAGCTAGCCCTTCAAGGACTGGCTCGCCTGCTCACTGCGCTCGTACCAAAGTGCCCCACCTCATTTGAACGTCTTGCAGCACCGTTGACGTTGAATGAACATGGGTTTCAGTACGAGCCAGTCGGCGCTGACGACGATCGATCGCTCTTGAACACCCCTACCGTTTCTTCAAGCTTGCCCCTGAGGGCGAGGAGATCGATTGCTACGGCAACAAACAAAGCTCCCAGATCCAGGCATTCTTTCGCGCGGACAGGATCGATCATCAAGATGCCAGGGGCTTTCCCGCACGCCTTGATACGACGGATAGCATCATTGATGGCAGCATCGACAGCTGGATGGCGGGGATTTTCTGCGTACCCCATGCTTGCCGACAAATCAGCTGGGCCAATAAAAACGCCATCAACACCTTCTACAGAAGCGATCTCTTCGAGCTTCTCCAGAGCGGATGCGGTTTCGATTTGAACGAGAACGCACATATCCTGGTCAGCGGTCAGGGCATAGTTTGGCGCACGGCCAAAATCAGAGGCCCGCGTCGCACCTCCCATCCCGCGCACGCCATTAGGGGCATACCGAGTTGCGGCCACAGCTGCTTTTGCTTCTTCCGCATTCTGGACAAATGGCAGGAGAAGGGTTTTTGCGCCGATATCCAGGTAGCGCTTGATGAGCACGGTGTCGTTCCAGGCGGGCCTGACGACCGAATGAGTGCGATGACTGTTGTTGGCTGCTGCAGCGTCAACCGCTTGCAGTTGGTGCATCATCATGGTGACTTCGGTTGGGGTGTGCTCTGTGTCAAGCAGCATCCAGTCATATCCGCAGCCCGCAATCAGCTCGGAGATGTAGGGGTAAGGAAGCGTTGACCATATGCCAATTTGCGGTCTGCCTTCGGCCAGCGCGCGCTTGAATTCGTTTTTGCTGCTCATCTCAAGCCTCTCTTTTCATCCGCTAGTGACGTGCCATGCCGGGAAACAAACGCTGCGTAGTTCGCGCAGCGTTTGCAGCTGTTACTCCGGATAAATCTCAACAACCATCTCGGCTTCAAACGCCATCCCGAAGGCCAGCTCGTGGGCCGAGAGAGCACTTCGTGCGTGGACGCCCTTCTCGCCAAAGACATCGAGCATGAGCTGCGAATATCCGTTGACGATCGAGGGCTGTTGCTGGAAACCAGGTGCGCTTCGCACCCAAGCCAGTACCTTGACGATGCGCTTCACTCGATCAAGCGAACCGAGTTCGGCTTTCAGAACAGCCAAGGCATTCAAGCCAGTGAGGCGCGCGGCTTCGCGCCCTTGGTCTTCAGTGAGATCGGAGCCGACACATCCCACATACTTGACGTCACGGCCTACGAGAGGGCCCTGACCCGAGAGAAACACGAGATTGCCTGCACGGACACTGCCGACATAGGAGCCCGCCGCTGGTGGGGCAGTTGGGAGTTCGATACCAAGCTCTTCCAAACGCAAGTCGATCGATTGCATCGTCACAGTCCTCTGTAAGTAATTTTTATGGTGAAAACCAAGGTTCAGGGCTTATCGCCCGAACTCAACGGAGACGCTGCCCAGCCCTTCGATGCGAGCTTCAAAGCGATCCCCTGCTTCGGCACTCACCATCGGGCCGAGTGCGCCGGTCAGAATCGCGTCACCTGCACGCAAGGGGGTACCAAGCTTGTACAACGAGCGTGCGAGCCAAACTGCAGCGTTGATGGGATGCCCCATGCAGAGTTCACCGCGCCCCTCGGATACCAGCTCACCGTTTCGGTGCATGGTCATCGAGCAGTTGGCCAGATCAACGTCGAGAATCGGTTTCGGTGATGCGCCTACCACATACATGGCCGCTGCCGCGTTATCAGCAACCGTGTCAGTGATTCGGATATCCCAGTCTTGCAGCCGGCAATCCACAATTTCCAAGGAAGCAACTGCAAAGTCCGTAGCTCGGATAATGTCGCTGAAAGTGACCATCTCATGATCAAGGTCACGGTTGAGCACAATCATGATCTCAGCCTCGACTTTAGGGCGTATCAGTCGATTAGTAGGCACTACCCCACCATGGCCGATTTCCATGTCAGCGAAGATTGCACCAAAGTCTGGTTCAAACACGTTTAACTGCTGCTGGACAGTTTTAGCGGTAATACCAATCTTCCGCCCCGAGATCCGGCGCCCTCGCTCCAACTCACGGGCAATATTGTGCTGTTGGATCGCGTAAGCGAGTTCAATATCTTTTTCGCCAATGAGGTCACGAATTGGGCTGCATGGCACGCGCTCTTTCTCTGCATCCCACAAGCGCTGGGCAGCCGCAGTAATAAGCTCTTGTTTGCTTGACATACTAATCCTCTCAGAATGTTCGACAACCACAATGAAGCGGCGCCAGCTCACCGCCAAACAATGTTATTCGCTAAAATTTCGCTGGGTGTTACATCGGAGTGCGTAAGAAACTTGCAAGAATGCTACGCCTGCCTGAATTGACTACAGTGCGAAGAAAAATGGACATTTGAGGACAGCTTTCGGTCTCCGGCTTTCGGCCGCCCCTCGAACCCAATCAGCTCAGGACTTGACAGCCATGCACTCAACTTCCACTCGCGAGCCCAGCGCAAGGCCGCTAACTTGGACAGCACTCCTCGCCGGGTAGTGCTTAGGCTTGAAGTAACCTTTGTAAATATCGTTGAAAGCAGGCCATTCCTTTAAGTCAGCAAGGAACACCGTACACTTGACGACATCACCCATAGAATATCCATGAGCTTCCACAACCGTCTTTATGTTGTCCATCGTCTGCCGGGTTTCGGCCTCGATCCCGCCCGGAGCCAGTTTTTGGGTGTCAGCAACCAAGCCAACCTGCCCAGACAGATAAAGAACCTTATCAACTTGTACGGCTTCGGAGAACGGAAGATCGCCCTTCACCACTTTTCCGGAGTTCAAAAATTTAGTTTCAGCAGACGCGGTAGTAGCGGCTAAAATTGCCAACATACCTACGGTTAGAATTCGTATACTCTTCATGGTTCGTCCTTTAAGCTGGAGGTTGGTAGTTGAGGTTTAACCTGATAAGAGATTCAACAGAGAGTCACCGCTGGACGACATCGACCCACTGAGCATCGACTAAAGCGGCTAGACGAGCTGGCTCAATTCGTACCGCAGAGTTCGTAGCGCCCCCAGCCGGGAAGACAACATCGAAGTCTTTAAGCGAGTGATCGCAGAAAACTCGCAGAGGCTGGCAAAGGCCCAGGGGTGATACGCCTCCGATCGGATGGCCAGTCTGACGCTCCACCTCTTCCGCTTCGAGCATGCGCGCCTTCACGCCAAACTGTTGCTTGTACTTGCGATTGTCCAAACGAGCGTCACCCCGAACTACTAGAACAATCACTTCTTCACCTACACGCAGGGACAGCGACTTGGCGATCTGTCCTGGCTCGACCTCCAGCGCCTGGGCTGCTTGGGCTACGGTCGCCGTGCTAGCCTGAAGCTCAAAAACCTCCACATCTGGAGAGTGGTGCGCAAGAAATGCTTTGACAGACTGCAGACTCATTTTGAAATCATCCCTTGAAAGCTGGTCAACGCGTCAAACATGCAGCCGTTCGGCTGAAACGTGACGTGATTAACTGCGTGCGTAGGCCACTGCAATTTCTGCCGCAAGCCTGGCGTTACTAAGGTTCATCTGCCTGCTCGCCTCGCTCGTGCCGCCAGTCAAGCTACGAATGTGGGAGACCAGATAGGGGGTTAGCGCTTTGCCCGATATGCCATCGATTTCTGCCTTCGCGAGCGCTTGCTCAATCGCTCGTTCGATTGGCTCTCTCGGTAACGCATATTGCTGAGGGATCGGGTTAGCGATCACCAACCCTGTGCCCAGATTTAGCTCAGCGTTCACCCGCATGACCTTGGCTATCCGGTGAGCATCATCGAAGCGCACATCGACGTCGAAGTCGCTGTCGCGGCAGTAGAAGCCCGGTAACAAGGTGGTGCGATACCCAATGATTGGTACCCCGTGCGTTTCCAGGTACTCAAGAGTCAGCCGGACATCAAGGATTGACTTGATGCCGGCGCAGACAACCGCAACGGGCGTGCAGGAAAGCTCTTGAAGATCCGGGGAGATATCAAAGCTTTCTGAAGCCCCTCGATGCACACCGCCCAAACCACCAGCGGAGAACACTCGAATGCCCGCCAGGTGGGCAATGATCATGGTCGCCGCGATGGTTGTAGATCCTGTTCCGCCCGAGGCAATCAAGATTGCGATGTCACGGCGACTTACCTTGGGAGCCTCGCCCCCCAGCTTCCCCAAACGGTCTAACTCATCACGACTAAGACCGACCTTGATTCGACCATCGATGATCGCGCAGATGGCAGGTGTTGCGCCGTGGCTGAGGACTTCGGCCTCCAACTCCAGGGCGATATCAACGTTGCTCGGCCATTGCGCACCGTAGGAGATAATCGATGACTCCAGAGCAACCACTGGACGGTTCTCACTCAAAGCCGCCGCAACTTCAGGATGAACATCGATTAACTCTGTGGTAATCACTACAGCCTCCACGACCAGAACGTTGACTGGATATGACCGATTTCAAAATGTGGGGAGCGACACCTCCCCGCTTCGCTCATGCCAAGGTGATAGAGCCGTCGATGCAGGTGACCGCCTCGCCGCCAACCCTGATCGTCTGATCTTGAATATTGAGATGAATGGTACCGGCACGCCCCAGGATCAAACCTTGACTGGCTTGCACGCTTTCCCCGAAGTATCCGGTCTGGCCCGTGTGTCGAATGAACGCCGCCATGGCGCCATTGCCGCTGCCGCAAACTGGGTCTTCACTTACCCCGCATGCAGGCGCATACGCCCTCACTTCCACATCAGCAGGGCCTTCATCTTTGTACTCACCAAAAATGATGACACCGGTGGCTTTGGCCTCAAGGTTGTCCACCTTCATCGGCTCCAGTGCTGGGCGGTTCTGGAGCACGGCTTCCGCACTGACCAATTGGGCGACAACCCAACGAGCACCGACGTCAACCAAACAAGGGGTGAACTCGCGCAAAATAGGAGTACCCAGGCTCGCTTCCAGGCGATCGACTTGCCCATCATCGAGAGGTGAAATCTTTGGGGTGGGCAGCTCGAAGGCGATCTGCTGACTTCCGCTGGCGTCTACCTTGACGTCCAGCTTGATGAGACCTGCACCGCACTCCTGGATCAGCACACCGTTTTTCGGAGTGACCAGGCCCGCCTCGATGAGCGCATGCGCGGTACCAATGGTTGGGTGGCCTGCAAAAGGAAGCTCCGACCCAGGAGTAAAAATACGAACCCGGTAGTCCGCTTCCGCTTGGGTCTTGGCGATGACAAACGTGGTTTCAGACAGATTCGTCCAGTGAGCGATCTGCTGCATCTGCTCGTCAGTCAGGTCATCCGCCTGAAGCACGACAGCCACAGGGTTGCCCTTGTAGCGCTTGGAGGTGAAAACATCGACTTGCTTAAAGCCAACCTGTTTCATATTCGGCACACCCTGTAGAGAACATCAACGAGCTCTGAGTATAGGGGGCAGATTTTTCAGGATACAGACGCAGTACTTATCCGATTTTATGGGTACAGTCAGAAGGATCCGGTCGGCTTGAGCATAGCGATTTCGGCATGAATGACAGTACCGGATTGGGATGGCCTGACACTGAAAAGAGAACGCTGCGCCTCGAATTGGGCAACCAGCAGCGAAGACAATTGCGCGGACACCACGGCAGGCTCGCAATCGGAAGCCCTGAGGAGATGATCCGCCAAGACAGTGCGCTCCAGGTAAAACAAATCGTCAAATGCATGCTGGATAGAGTCGGAGCATACCGCAATCCCCAACTGCCCTAGCATCAGAATTTCTGTCGCTTCAATGGCCACAGACGAATTGCCTCCTGCCGCGTAGACGTTGCTCGCATCACCATACCGCCAGTGCTTGAAAGTCCTCTCGCCCGCCCTTCGCGAAAACCGCCCCAAGGCATCAATACCGCCCTGGCCACACCCGCTCAGCGATTCAACGATGTGTGGCGAGAAGAGGTGAAGCACCCAAGACTTTCCGGATACCGCATGCATGCCTAAATGGGCTTGAACCATGCGCTGATCGAAGTTCTGCCCTTGCTGCGCATACGAGTGCCCCGGCCCAGCTGCCACAACATGATCTGCTGTAACGCCTGCCCAACTGGTTGAGGCGCACATCAGCAGGGCATCAGACCTGCCAGGCACCAACGCGGTGAAGCATGCAGTTGTAGGCCCAGCGATCCCGAAATACTCAGCCGCGCGAAGTGCCAAAGCCAATGCTTGCCGGGGAGACTGCACGTCATCGGCGGAGCACCATGCTTTCTTGTTTTCAGAGTCGCTCATGATATCGACCCGGTGATATTGACTGGGCTAAAGACGAGGTGCACCAGCCCCCGCTACCCGGGGCAGGCCACTCGGGACGATACGAAGAGTGAAGGAAGGTGTATAGATTCAGTTAACAGATCGTAGACTGGGTACAGTTGAAGTGCTTGAGCGTTTCGCCAGGTTGCATGCCAACTCCCCTAGCTTCGCCACCGCGCCAGTGAAGCGGTCGTCCACCTCTTGGCAGCAGGTCAAACGGATGCAGTTCTGGAATCGTTCGCCCTTCGAATACAGATGACCAGGCATAATCACAATATCGTGTGACAGCGCATCCTGGGCCAACAGCATGCTGTCCACGGACTCGGGTAGCTCAATCCATAGCACAAATCCACCCTGAGGTTGGGTAGCCCGCGTCCCCGCTGGAAAATGGCGGGAGATCAAACTCCTTACAGAACCGATCTGAACCTGGTACAAGCGGCGCAATGTTTTCAAATGGCGCTCGTACCCACCATTCTTCAGGAATAGTCCTATCGTTTCACACAAAATCATCGACTCCGATGCACTGGAGCAGAACTTGAGTCGCTGTACTGATTTAGTGAATCTGCCGGCTTCCAACCAGCCAACGCGGTAGTCAGGTGCCAAAGTCTTCGAGAAACCACCGCACACCAGCACCCATCCATCCTTGTCGAAAGATTTCAGCGTTGGCTGGAGGGGCTCTGTGAACTGGAGCTCGGCGTAAATGCTGTCTTCGATCACTGGCACTTGATGGAACGCCGCCAATTCCGCAAGTCGTCGCTTGTGCTCGATCGGCATGGTATAGCCGAGCGGGTTTTGGACGGTGGGCATACAGACAATAGCTGCCAAGGTCTTATCAGCCAGTAACGCTTCAACGTCGGCCATGACGAACCCAGTGCGTGGATGCGTCGGAATCTCGATCCCCTTGAGCCCGAGGCTATGCAGTAACGGGTAGAGGTTGAAGTAGCTTGGCGCCTCAATACCGATAGCGTCACCGGGGCGTGCCACGACGCGAAGCGCTAACTGCAAGGCTTCAGTGGTACCGTGTGTCAGGCAGATATTTTCAGCCTCAAACGACATGCCGAGGCGAACGGAACGACGGACGATCTCGTATCGCAGGAGCTGAGAACCAGGCGGCAACACGTAGGAAGCCACCAGGTATCGCTGATTCTGCAGAACGGTGCGAGTTAGCTTGGCCAATGCCTCACTTGGAAAAAAGCGTTTCCCACGAGGACTGGCAAACGCCAAGTCGATACTGGATGGGCGCTGATGCGCTTTCAGCATCTGGGACAGAAGATCGCTTTCAGAATCGGCGCTGACAGGTGTCACCTGCGGCTCTAATGGGCAATCTAGCTCGGGGAGGACACCACTCACCTCAAAACCTGATTGTGGACGCGAAGCGATGAGCCCTTGATCCTCCAGTAATCGATACGCGGCAACAACAGTGTTCATGCTGAGTCGATTATGAGACGCACAGTCGCGAAGCGAGGGCATGCTCGTGCCAACCGGTAGACGCCCAGTAGAGATCGCCTCGGCGATCTCATCGGCGAGCTGTTTGTAGAGGGGTACAAAGCCGCGAGAGCTCATTCCTGGGAAATCCTGAACAAGAATTTTCGCGGAGCATCTTAAAGCGAAACCCAGGCAAGAGCCACAGAGAGCATGGCCTTGCCGGGTATCTCCGCTTCGTCTCGACCTTAGTTCACGCCTTCGACTGGCATGACAGACACGCTTCGTTTCGAAAACTGAAGCCGGTAGAGAATTGCTAAGACGACAAACCAGATTGGCATCGCTGCCAAGGCTGTTGCGGTGTCCTTTTCAAAGGACATCAAGAGGATGACGAAGCTGAAAAAGACCAAGCAAGCCCAGCTCATAAATATCCCTGCAGGCATTTTGAACATGGATGCCTGATGGAGATGAGGATCGCGCTTACGGTACACCAGATAAGCTGCAACAATCATCGACCAGATGAAGATGCACAATATTGCCGTTACAGTGGAAAGAATGGTGAAAGCCTTCATGACCTCAGGAACAACAAAGAGCATCAGTAGCCCCAGGAGCATGCAACCAGTTGAAAACAGCACAGCAACGTATGGTACAGAGGATTTAGAAAGATATCGGAAAATCGCTGCCCCCTTCCCTTTTGAGCTCATACCAAACAGCATGCGGCTAGTTGCGAAAACCCCGCTGTTCGCCGAAGACATCGCAGAGCTGATAACGACCATATTGATGATGGCTGCGGCTGCTGGTAAACCAGCCATCAAAAACAGCTGCACGAATGGACTTTTATCGGCTGCGATTCCACCCCAAGAGGAGACGGAGATAATGCAGGTGATTGAGAGGATATAGAAAAATAGAATCCGGAAAGGTACTGCATTGATAGCTTTAGGCAGTGTTCTCTCAGGATTTTTAGTTTCCGCTGCCGTCGTCCCGATCAGTTCAATACCTACAAATGAGAAGGCCGCAATCTGGAAGCCAGCAAAGAATCCGGCAATACCATGCGGCAGGAAAGCATTTCGGTCTATTACGTGAGTCAGCGAAGCCTCAACACCAGATGGTGATACAAAAGAAGTCGCGATCATCACCACCCCGGTCGCAATCAATGCACCAATAGCAACAACTTTGATCAAAGCAAACCAAAACTCCATCTCGCCAAAGACCCGAACAGCAAACAGGTTCAACGTCAGCAGGACAGCAAGAACACCCAAGGCGGGTATCCAGGTAGGGAGATCCGGATACCAGAACTGCAAGTACCCCCCCACCACTACACAGTCAGCAATGGTACCCACCACCCACATTAGCCAGTACGACCAACTGACGAAGAAACCGGCCCAAGCCCCCAGGTAGTGCGCACAGAAATCCGAGAACGACCTGTACTCGGTATTGGACAATAGGACTTCCCCCATCGCACGCATTACGAAGAAGATAAAAAACCCTATGATTGCATACGTCAGAAGAATCGACGTCCCGGATAGGCTGATGGTTTTACCTGCGCCCATGAACAATCCTGTCCCTATCGCGCCACCAATCGAGATCAACTGAACATGCCGATTACTCAAGCCACGGTGCAACTCTGCCGTTTTATCGAGTCGTTCAAGCTCCATAACCGCTATACCTTTATTTTAGTTAAAATTAACCTGGCGAGTGAAACTCCCGCCAAGCCAAGCGATAGGCAAGAAAAGTACAACTAAACCACTCATCTTATTCTGATGACCATGACCCTAAAGTCAAAGCACCACTAATAAATCCGAAAAGCACAAAATGCTTAAGGAGCCTCTCTCCATATATCCATAAAGTCTCGCTTCAACTGAGTGAAAGCCGCGAGTTGGTTTCGCGGACATGTAAAAAGCTGTACCCCTTTCACGGAACATCTCTATTCTTGAGCCGAGCCAGCTATTCGTACATGGTCAGAATCGCCACATTTTATGCGAAATAGGACAGCCGGCGCTGCCCTTCACACGATTTACAGCAATCGCCTAGCAGCCCCTCATCTTAATTAGCAACAGCCTGAACTGTACCCAAAAATAATCAATAGCACTGTGACTAGCACCACTTGGATACAGCATGGATAGTATCTAGCGGAACAAAGCAGCCTGATCATGGAGGGGAGCCATGCTAACTTTCCGACTTCAACCTAGAGCACTAATCATTGAGGCTACTCTCTGATGCCTCGGGCAGCAATCGTCGTCTACAACGGTAGCTACCTTTCAATTATTGGCGGCTACGCGGACTTACTCCATGTAGCGAATGCTCACTTGAGCATGTATCAAACCGCCCCCACCAAAAAGTTCGAATGGAACTTTGTCTCACTTGAAGGCGGACAAATTACTACCTGTAACGGGGTTCAGGTCTCTACACAGAAGATATCAAAATCCGACAAATTCGATATCGTTTTTGTCCCCGGCGCCTTTTACGCGGGCAGCAAACCTTTCGGGAAGTTACTAGCTGACCAAGGCATGCTTTACTCGTGGCTCCAAGATCAATGGTATGCAGGCTCCTATCTGGTTTCGTGCTGCACAGGCACCTTCATACTGGCAGAATCCGGGCTGCTCGCTGGGAAAACTGCCACAACCACGTGGTGGCTCGCTGAGCAGTTCCGAACTCGATACCCAAAGGTAACTTTGGATTTGGAGCCTGTTCTCACTGAGCATGACAAGATCCTCTGTGCAGGCGCATCTGCTTCCTACTTATTGCAAGCACTCCAGATCATAGAGACCTTTGCCGGAGCGACAGTTGCCTCACAATGCGCAAAAACGCTACTGATAGACACTAGCCAAACCAAGCACACCCCCTATATTCCTTTCTTGGCAGATCGTCTTCATACCGACTCACTTGTGCATAAAGCACAACATTACTTGCAAAAAAATTATAGGACAGAAATCAAGATATCTCGACTATCCGCTTCACTGGGTGTTAGTGAGCGAACTTTGATTCGTAGATTCCAGCAATCACTGGAGCAGTCCCCCCTCGTTTATCTACAAGGACTTCGAATAGCCACAGCACAAGAGCTACTTCGCGAAGGTGATTTAAGCGTTGAATCCATAGCCGCCCTGGTTGGATACACAGACACCAGCTCGTTTTGTAGGCTATTCAAGCAAAAAGTCGGCACGACCCCAGGGGCATTCCGAAGCAAGATCAGATCTTTCTCAGCACAAACACAACGTACAAGTTAGGCCCGTCTCGCAATAACACAAAAAAAGTCCAACCAACCACTACTACACATGGATATTTTCATGCCCGCAAAACAAGAAAACTTTAAACGCTCGAAAATGATCGGCGCTATCTCTGCTGCGCTGTTGAGCATCTGCGCAAGCCAAGCTCATTCCGCTGACCCAATCAGGATCGCCCTAGTTGGCCCTGTAACGGGTGCGGTCGCTCAGTATGGCGACATGGTTTTCATGGGCAGCAAGATGGCCATCGAACAGATCAACAAGGCCGGTGGGGTGAATGGCTCTGAACTCGAAGGTGTAGTGTATGACGACGCCTGTGATCCCAAGCAGGCCGTTGCTGTGGCTAACAAGATCGTCAACGATGGTATCCACTACGTGGTAGGCCACACCTGCTCCAGTTCAACGCAACCCGCATCGGGCATCTACGAGGATGAAGGGATCCTGATGGTAACGCCTACCGCCACTAGCCCTGAAATCACCGCCCAGGGCTACGAGCTTGTCTTCCGCACAATCGGCCTGGACAACATGCAGGCACCGATCGCCGCTCGGTATGTAGCTGACACCGTAAAGCCGAAAGCAGTTGCCGTGCTCCACGACAAGCAGCAATACGGCGAGGGCATTGCGTCCGCATTTCGTCAGGAGTTGTTGACCAAGGGTCAAAATGTGGTGCTGTTCGAAGGCCTGAACGCTGGTGACCGCGACTTCTCATCAATCGTGACCAAGATGAAAAAAGAAGGCGTGGATTTTGTCTACTACGGCGGCTATCACCCCGAGCTGGGCCTCCTACTGCGTCAGTCGGCAGAGAAAGGCCTGAAAGCCCGCTTCATGGGCCCGGAGGGCGCCGGCAACAAGGAGCTTTCTGCTATCGCCGGGGAGGCGTCTGAAGGCCTGCTGGTCACTTTGCCCAAAACTTTCGACCAAGATCCGAAGAATGAGAACTTGGTCGCTGAATTTAAAGAACACAAGCAAGATCCTACCGGGCCTTTCGTCTTCCCAGCTTATGCGGCGGTGCAGGTTATTGCCGACGGCTTGAAGCTCGCAGGCGAAGATGATCCGTCGAAAGTCGCCTCAGCCATGCGCGCGAACACGTTCGACACGCCTGCTGGCCAGCTGGCATTCGATGACAAGGGTGATCTGAAGGACTTCAGCTTCGTGGTTTACGAATGGCATAGGGATGGTTCGAAAACCGAAGTCAAATGACTCTTAGATATGGCGACAGCGGCCTCGCTGAGGTTGATCTGGACAGCCCGTCTGCGATGCGCCCATACGATCTGCAAGCTACATACCTGACTGACCGAGTTCAGTCAGCAACCTAAAAAGAAGAGGCCTGGTGGTAATTCACCAAGCCTCTTCCAATCAGGCATCAATCATCAGTTGCAGGATCAATCGCCCAGCGCAGTTCCTTCACGACGTGGGTCTGCACCTGCCACCCACCCATTCCCATGTCTACGAATGATCTGGGTGCCACTCGTCATCTCAACAGGTGTCACGTCATGTCCCCGATCCTTCAGTTGCTGAACCAGAGTACTACTGACCATACCTGACTCCACCTCAGTGCCCACGTTACGACTTCCGAAATTTGGAAGGTTGATAGCGTCCTGCGGGTTGAGATTCCAGTCCAGCATGCCAACCAGCGCCTTGTTCACGTACTCGATGATTTGGGAACCACCGGGCGAACCCACGGTGGCAATCAGCTTCCCACTTTCACTCTCGAAGACCAGGGTCGGCGCCATGGAAGAACGAGGCCTTTTACCTGGCTCGACCCGGTTAGCCACGGGTTTGCCATTCTCGCTGGGAATGAACGAGAAATCGGTCAGCTGGTTGTTGAGTACGAAGCCATTGACCATGATGTGTGAACCAAAGGCGGCCTCCACCGATGTCGTCATGGAAATTGCGCCCCCGTGATCGTCCACTGCTGCAATTTGCGAGGTTGATATTCGCAAGGGTGACCGATCTGGAGCTAATACCGTGTTCATCCCAGGTGGAACGCCTGCAGTTGCGACGCCCATGCTCGTGTCGCTGACCAGCGATGACCGATCCGAGAGATAACCCTTGTTGGTAAGTCCCCAGACATTGACCGGCACATAGTCTGGATCCGCGAGGTACAGCGCACGGTCTGCATACGCTAGGCGCTCGGCTTCTGCGACCAGATGAACTGCCTGTGCGGTGGGTTCGGCTCCAGCATCAGTTTGTTGCGGCAGCATTTTCGCAAGATCAAGCGCTGGAGACTTACGCTGGAGAGCTTCGAGGATGCTCAGCGTCTGCAGGACAGCAACGCCCCCAGATGACGGAGGCGGCATACCGCATACGTTCCAGGCTTTGTAAGCGCCGCAGACAGGCTCTCTCTCCTTGGCCTGATATGTGCTGAGGTCATTAAGCGACAATGTCCCTGCAGTCTTGTGCCCATTGACCTTCTCAACAATGGCCCGCGCATTGGCACCATGATAGAAGGCATCGGCGCCCTGATTAGCGATCGCTGTCAGCGTCTCGGCAAGGGCCGGATTTTTGAGCCGGAACCCGACAGGTAATGGTTTGCCCTCTGCGGTCAGGAAGTACTTCGCGAGGTCGGGAGATTCGACAATGAACTTATCTGCCGCAATCTGCGCACTCAAGCGCTTGGAAACGGGAAAGCCCTCACGGGCCAGCTTGATTGCAGGTTGAAACAAATCGCGCCAAGGGAGTTTCCCGTGTTGCTGGTGAGCCATTTCCAGCGCACGCAGCACTCCAGGTACACCTACAGACCGCCCCCCTATCTGAGCTTCGGTGAAAGCCATCGGAGTGCCGTCCGGCTTCAAGAAGATACGATTATGAGCACCGCCTGGCGCGCTCTCGCGCCCGTCGTACGCCTGCGCCCGCTTTCCATCCCAATACATGATGAAGGCACCACCACCGATGCCGCTGGCTTGTGGTTCTACCAAGCTGAGCACTGCCTGCATCGCGATCGCTGCATCGATCGCCGCCCCCCCTTTTCGGAGCATCTCCTGGCCAGCCTCAGTGGCCAACGGGTTAGCGGATGCCGCCATGTGCCGCTGTGCATACACAGGCGCCATACCGGATCTATAACCTGAAGCAATCTCCGGGGCCGGGGGCAGTTCCGCTCGCTTCTGTAGCGGCGGCTTGTCAGTGCCACATCCGACCACCAGCGCAGCCAGTGCGGTTAATCCGATCGTGTAGATCAAGTGCTTTTTTATAGTTGGATTATTCAAAACCAGCTCCACATTTAACGCCGCCTCGTCCATCCGAGGACGCCACGCTTACCGTCAGTGACTTGTGATCCATATGCCTTCAGGCAATCAACAAACGCGTTGATCAAGACCTGTTCAGCCGAGCTCCATCACTGCATCGCTGCTACCTGAAAGCCCGGCCAAGCATCCGCTCCTTTACACACCCAGTACATTGCTGAAATGGACAGGACATATGCGAATTTTGACGATTTCGGTTAACTGCCAGGTCAGGCCAAGTCAGCAACGGCAAAGGCCACGGCTGCGTCCACATGAATGGCGGTGGAGTCATAACCTGGCAAAGGCAGCTTGTCCGTTTCCAGAATCATGCAAATCTCGGTGCACCCAAAAATAACGGAATCAGCACCCTGAGCTTTGGCCTTCGCAATGATAGAAACGAGCACTTCTCGCGACTCGTCGCGAACCACACCCACGCTCAGCTCTTCAAAAATAATGTCGTGAATTCGGCCACGGTCGTCTGCCTCCGGAACCATCACATCGACCCCGCACGATTTCATTCGAGCCGGGTAGAACCCATTTTCCATGGTGTAGCGAGTGGCAATAAGCAATGGCTTGCTTTTGCCTGTGGCTTTCAGCTGCTCCGCGACGGCGTCCACGATATGAATGAAAGGCAGCGTGGTGGCCGCAGCCACTGCGTCGGCTACCAAGTGCATGGTGACCGCACAGATCATGATGCAGCCAGCACCTCCAGCCTCTAGGCCCCGAGCGACCTGCGCTAGGTGCTCACCAGCTTCCTCCCATCGCCCGGACTTCTGCATGTCGACGATGTTTTGAAAATCGACGGAGTGAAGCAAAACTTCTGCGGAGTGAAGCCCTCCCAAACGCTTGTTGATAGCTTCATTGATCTTGCGGTAATAGACAGCCGAGCCCTCAAAACTCATACCACCAATCAGTCCAACTTTACGCAATGACATGGGTCTTCTCCTGTTGAAATTCTATGAGGTTGAGGGGATCGCTGCGTTCGATGAATCTCAAAAGCAGTCGTTTGGCCTCGGGCGTCTCACCGAGCACTGCCAGCAAAGCAGTCGGGTCTTTGCCTTCAGACTCCAGTGAGGCAGCTCGGCGACGAATGCAGGCCGCAGCGATCTCCGGCGAGAACTCGGGATGAAACTGCGTTGAAATCGCGTTGACTCCGTAACGGACAATCTGGTGTGGGTCATGCTCTGAGAAACCCAATACCTGAGCACCAGCGGGCAGGTGTGTGATGGTTTGCAGATGGGTGAGATGAGCGGAGAAGCGCTTCGGCCAATCCTGCAGCAACGGATCGTTACGGCTCGCTGCCGTGAGATGGATCTCTTGCAAACCAATCTCACAACCACCTGGGTGATAGTCGACCGTGCCGCCTAGCGCATGGGCCATGAGCTGGTGGCCGTAACAGACGCCAAAAAGGGGCATCTCGATTGCCATGGCGTCACGGATCCACTGGGCGAGCGCTTCGCTCCATGGATGTTTGTCGGTGACCATCGACCATGACCCCGTGATGATTGCAACTCGGCTGGCATCGGGTGCTGGTAGCGGCTCCCCTTGATAGATGGGGATGATCTCAAGAGACGCTAACGACACTCCCAGCGCATCAATGAACCAAGTGGAGATGTCTCCCACGACGGAGGACACATCGTCAGGAGGCGTCCCGGCTTGAAGAATTAGAACTGAAGTCACAGGTGAGAACACTCCGGTCTTGGTGAGTCGGCGCCTCGATCCTACCCAGCTCAACTACGACTTAATACTGAATTGTTATGCTGAACCATTCACTAAAACTGAATGATTACGTGGTTTTCAGCAAGCATAGGCCAGATCAAGGGCCCCCAAACGCTTCTTGCCCGGAGACCCATTTGCGCGTACCGTTCTCTCCATGAGAACTATGGATCTAGATGATCTTCACATTTTTCGCTCCGTCGTTCAGGAGGGCGGGGTCGCGCGCGCTGCCAAGAGGCTAAACCGTGTGCCGTCCAACGTGACAACGCGGGTGAAGCAGCTCGAAGAACGACTTGGGGTGACGTTGTTCCGCCGGCAAGGGCGTAATCTGGCGCTTACAGACACGGGACGGACGTTACTGAGGCATGCCGAGCGACTCCTCCAACTGGCTGAGATAGCAGAGCAGGAAATCCAGTCTGGCATTGTGGGTGGCGTTCTGAGGCTTGGCTCTCTGGAGAGCACTGCGGGTGCCAGGCTGCCCCCTTTCCTTTCCACCTTCCACAGCCTCCACCCAGAGATCAGTATTGAACTGCACTCTGGAATCACTGAATCGCTGCTGCAGAAGCTAGAAGGATATGAGATCGACGCAGCGTTCGTCGCAGAGCCGTTCGAAAAAGATCGGTTTTCAAGCGTTCCGGTTTTTGAAGATAGGCTGACCCTTATTTCAGCGAAAAGGCACAAACCAATCACTTCTGCTCATGACCTAAGTGGCAGGACGATTGTAGTTTTCCCGCACGGCTGCTCTTATCGGCGCAGACTCACTGATTGGTTGGCCGAGGAGGGAGTTTCGCCAGGTAAAATCCTGGAATTTGGTTCCTACCACGCGATTGTGGCCTGTGTAGCAGCTGGAACAGGTATAGGCATCATCTCAGAAGCACTCCTCGACAACGCAGTGCTTAGTGACAGCGTCCAGCGCCATCCATTGCCAGGAATACTCGCCAGAAGCCGCACCCATTTGGTTTGGAGTGGAGAAGTATCACCTCCACTTGAAGCATTCATGGCGCTTCTTCCTACCCTGAACATGTAAAGCGAGGCGCGCTTTCAGACACGGACAGACCAGATCGTAAGCAATTCGAAATAACGAGATTTTTTGTTCTTTGCACCTGCTTCTATTTTTTGCCACCAAGCTACTCAGGATACTAGCCACGACACCGCCGGCATGCCCCAAGCGCTAAATACCTTGGGTTCGGACATCATTAATTCCTAGCAGAAAGGTCGACAACCACAACTTGTATTCTACCACGTCGCTCCTGCGGAATCAGCTCAACCAGATAAATCTGCATTTCTTCGGCAGACCTGGGAGCACAAATCCCTTGAGGCGGCTTTGCTGGTAACTTTCTACTTGAAACCCCAAACCCAAACCATAATACGCAATAAATTCCACATTGTTCAGAACGCCAATCCATCAAATATTGTTTATCCAGCTGACTACTTGCCGCATGCCAAACATCTGGATGCCATTGCCCTTTAACCTCCAAAGGCAATTGCAAATTCCCACAACGAAAAGCGAGGTCGACACGCTTATCCTCGGGCATATCAGCCTCACTCAACAATGAAACATTATATCTTTCAAGCCTAGGCCGTAACATTTCCGCCAAATGATCACGACAGCGATTTTCTTCCCTCGGTTCTTTATTGTCAGTCCAAAATACGCGCACTGGATCAAACTCATCGCCCTTTAAGATCCGCTGAACAACTGCAAGCTCCTCTAGGATTAATGTCTTTAGGTCCTCAGCATTACAGGGTGGCCCACCCTGTAGAAGCAGCTTCAGAACTTCAGGTCTGATGGATCTAAACATCTCATCACTATGTTTTTGTATTTGGCTAGCTTGTGCATGCACTAAAAGATCGCTATAAGTATCGTGAGGCTCCGCAACCAAACGCGAGATTGACATGCACGCGCCCTCGGTTGTTTCCTGACTCAGTCGTTCGATGAGTAATGCAATAAACGCAGATGCCTCGCCGGCCCTACTACTCGACAAGCTATTGTCTGAACTTACAACTGGCCACAAACGCCGAAATTGCGAAACTATCCATTCGGCTTGACTGATACTGTGATCCACTAAACGCCGACTGTGCTCAATAGTAAAGACATCGCGCAAGTGCCATAAGAGCCCCGGCCCCCCAAGCTGACAATGGAATTCATCTATCACACTTTCGAAATCTATTAGAAGCTTTAGAGCCAACCATTTCAGATCAAATTCTGACCTATCTGCGTTTAGAAACACTCGATCATTAGCAATTAGCCGCAATCGGCAAGATTCACCAGATACCATTAGAAAATGGTAAAATTTCTTTTCCACCCCAGCATCTAGAGAGAGCGGCTTCGAAAGCCACTCTAGCGCCAGCTTAATCGCAGTAGATCTCCAGCACTCCATCGTAATCAGGCGAATTATCCCTGGCACATCGCCCCGACCTTCCAATATCGCTGCTTCTAACCAGAGTCGCGCAAAAGCTTCACGCTCGCTTTCTGTTTTCAACAAAATAGCTTCGAGCTTCTGGGTAAGATTTTGGTGATCTGGCTGATTGGGTATGAACCCCTGACTATAACATAACAACAGCCCAACCTTAAGTACATCAAGGGACAGATTGGAAAACTCTAAGCCCTCACGAAATCGGTAAAGCAACGCTGAAAATATCGAATAGTTCGAAACATTACAGAGATTCTGAGACAACTCTCTAGCGACTTTTTCGGGAGAAGGAAAGTCAGGTCGGTACAATACACACTTAAAACCTGTCAACACATCACGAGCCAGCGACTTTCCCCAAAAAATATTCAAACGCTCCAATGCCGGCGGTTGTGCATGAAAAAGATGCCGTTCTCCTAGATAGTGCCTAGCGGGCAGTTCTAAAAATTTTAGATCTCCTTCGCGGAGCAGATCTCTTCTCTGCTGATATTTACAGCGCAATGAACGCTTTTCTAGAATTTTTCTTCTACGCTTCTGCAAAGCATCTGAGGTTGTACGACCCTGAGATTCCGCAGCAGAATGTTTGAGGAGCTCTATTCTACTCTGGATAAAATCTGCAAGCTCGGGGCATCCAGCCTCGAACTTTAGGCTTGCTTCACGCAACTTAGAACTAATACCACAAGACTGGGCCGCAGACGCAATCAAACCCTTCCAATCTTCACGACTTGACGAATCCAGATTACTAAACCCAGCAAATAGACTTATGAAATAAACGTAGTCATCAGCAGTAAGCCCGACTAATCGAGCGTCCAGAACAGTTGCCTGATGATAAATAAAATACTTACGCGCAGGTCCGAACAGAGCATGGTATTGAACAGCACGTCGAAGTTCTTGATTAACGCTTATTAAGTGCAACAGAGACGACATTGCCGGCCCATTGCGATCTGCATGAGAGAGCAAAGCTAGCCACCCCCAAACAACCTCAGGATTATGATGAGAAACTAGCTTTTCTTCAATTGCCCGCCCCACAAGTGAGGCTATCAACTCATATATCTCTAAAGTTGACGAAAAATCACTCGCATTAACAAGCCCAATACGATCAGAAAGTAAATCCAGAACGATTTTCAATATTGAACTGGGGACGCGACTGGGCAACGATGCATATTCACCCAATCTGTACCCTAGGATCTCAACAGGTCGAGCCACTTCGCAAAAAAGCAAACCCAGCCTCGCTAGTGTGACCTCAACGATTAGTTCAGCCCTAACTGCAAAACCATGCATCTCAATAATCAGATACGCTAGCTCTGATGAGTCACGAGTAGCCTGAAGCAATAGTTCCTCTACATGAGCCTCCCACTCCGCCGCACTACATACTGCCTCTAATGCAACTGCCGAAGCGTAGCGCTCGTGTATTGAGCGTTTAATGCACAACATAACATCGCATAGAGTGCCTTTCATTGGACTAACAAGTGAAGTCCCTCTGACACCATCCAAGAGCAATGATGTCAAATCCGAATTGCCCCCTGAAGCAATAATAGACTCGATATCACTCGACAGGACCTCTAACATCAAGCCCTTGACCGAAATGCCTTTCCGATAATTATTATGTAAATACGGATCAGACTTAGAAAAATCCCGAAGAGATTTCAATAGATGTTTCTTTTGGGAAGTGGTCAACACTGTCACGTCAGCGTACAGCACTACCCCGAAAGGATCGGCGGCTATAATACTTGCTGCAAGTTCCTGTTTATGAACAGCAAGCCAGGCATGCAACCCTCTAAAGCTAGCTGGCACTCTCCCACTACTTTGAAACTGGGCCAGTAGTCGACGCTGCTTGCGGGGGTCGTCAACCTGTCGACTCAACCACCGCGCGCCCAAGTACTCTGAAATCACTCTATGTATTGGTTTTGCGCGATACAGTCCATCGCTGCTGAACAATTTGCAGCGTACAACTGCTTCGGAAAACTCTCTATCGATAAGCACTGAAAGCTCTGCGAGTGCAATATCGCTTTCGACCAGAGATATAGGTCTAGCGAGTCCAATCGCCTCTTTACCGGACAAAAGCAATCCGGCCATGAGTGCCCCTGCAATATCGAGAACCTCCTCAGCGGTCAGCTGTCTAAGTGTATCCACAGCACGTATTTTATTGTGTTCTACCCAAAGCAATCTACAGACTCGCTCGAACAAATCCACTCGCGACTTTGGTAATTGTCGGTCGGCTTTTGCAACCTCACCGATCATTTTAAGAGTTAAAGGATTTTGATATAGCTCAGACATGCACTCGAAATCCATTTGCTCCAGCACTTCAACCGCCAGGTTGACGCCAAGCAGTTCAGCGAGAAGTCTTTCCGCTTCACTCCGATTCAAAGGTTCAAGATAAAACACTATCGTTTTATCACGATACACTTCTCCAAGCTTCGAAAGCGCATAATCCGGCCACTCACGAGCTCTGCATGCCAGAATAAAAACTGGGTGACCCATGTCCTCCAACTGCGCCAGAACCCCGTCAACTGCTGCATATTCATCATTGGAGATAGCCTCATCAAAACTATCAATCAACAGAGGGTTCTCTGACATCCCTTTCTGTAGCCGGTTAGATCGTCGGATGAATCGATTTGCCGACACAGCCTTACTTCCCAGCATGTTAGCCAGCGAGTCAATCAAACTAGACTTGCCCATACCAGGCTCACCTAAAATGATCTTGGGACCTTTGATGGCGAACAATTCAGTTTCATCTACAAAAAGTTTCTTCCCTTCAACGTAATAGCTGAGTTTTCGCGAAACATAAATATCGGTCATTTCCGGCATTCTCTCCATTGCAACCGGGTCTCAATACGTACTATTCCGCCTGCTTCGTCGCTCCAACAGCAGCAAACGGGTACACACAGACTGTAGTCCGTCCTTTTGACCGAAGCGCTCACATTATCAAAAGACATGGTAATATTTTGCCCGACACACCAGGCCAACACTAGCATCGCCCACAAGGCCAAGTTTAGAAGCGAAACATATCATGCTCTTGTGTATCCAGAGTCCTGCTGCGCCAGCCCCTTAGAAAAAGCGTTATAAAAAATACGTGCCTCGACTGACCCGTTCGGCAGGCATTTGATGAGAGCAGAAAACACCTCACCCCCCAGACCCAACGTACCGTGTTGTAAGCGAGCACACTCGCCGCCTAACGCCCGTATTGCCAACGCTATTTTAGTGTCATCAAGATGCCCATGATGCCACTCAACAATCAAAAGATAGACTTCCCAGAGCCGCTTCCCCGCCCTCCCCTCTAAGAACCGGATACTCGCCGCAAAGGTTACGAGTTGAGTAATCGCTCGCAGGGCTTTATCTGGAGCATCTTTACTCATTCCAGCCTTCACAAACCACTGAATCATAACTGCTGCGATTGCAGTATCAGATATCGGATCCAGGGTGAGCATCAAAGCAAGCAGCGCAGCAGCATGTTTCATGGTTTTCTGAAAGGAAAGCCGATAATCCCACACTGCAGAGACCAGCATTTTGAACTCAAGGTCACCGTCAAGAACCTGAATGCCTTGACTTACGTCCGTCACCTGCAAAAGCTCCAAAGGAAGAAGTGCAATAAAATCCTTCCAGCTGACCATAAGACCGACATTCCACTGACAGAGCAGTGCAACCTTACGGGCCTTTTGTCTGTTATCTAGAAGTCCCGAATCGACTAGGCTGTCGAGCACATCAAGGGTGCAGATACCGTCAGGCTCAGCCCCTCGGGCGCAAAACACTCGAAAGATTGCGTCGTCAGAATAAAGCCTGAATTCCGCCGCTTGATCCGCACAAATATCCGCGATATGGGAGTTCCCTCGACCAACCACGGCATATTTTTCTTTATCACGGTCCATCGTGGATGACGACGGTTGAAGAATCGAGCTCAAGTGCGGCCTCAGCGCCTGCTGTAACGCCAGACACTTGTTATGCCCGGGACTGCCGAACATGGGGCTCGAAAGCTCCATCAACTCTTCCAGAGTCGCTTTGGACACAGCGATGGTGCCGAAGAAAGCCACTACTTGATCAATCAGCTCCAGATCGAGAAGAATCAGCAAGGCCGTGAAGTCCAACAGAGGTACACGCTCGCGCAGTTCTTTCTGCGTCAGGATCGGCCGATCTGAATCCATTGTCATTGCAAGATGATATTTCACGTCATCACGGGTCGACGCCTTGGCAATCTCCCAGAGATGTACCACATCAGAGATCGATGAAAGAGCAAAGCGTGGTCGCCAAGAAAAAGGAACCGGGGTCGAACCCTGCTGCAATCCTTTTTCAAGCTTCCTTTGCAAAGCCTCCCCAGCTTCCGTGATACCCGCCAGGGACTTGAGGGCTGACAAAAACTCTTCATGAGACCAATCCGCTCGAATCTCACCTCTTCGCAGAATCTTGGAGTTCGGGAATTTTTCGAAGAACGCCGACGCTCTCTCTTGAAAGCGTTCACGATGCGTGACAACGTCTCCATCGGCATCGCCTAAAGGCGCCGCTAGCACCATCAGTAGGAAAGCCCCCTCCTGTTGCTCATCGTTTCGATCAATCATCTCTCCGATTTTTAGCGCCAATGCGTAGAGCCTGGCACTCGCAGGATCAGCCAGATGGATCAACGAGTAGAGCGTTCTCATGCATTCGAGACGCTGCGCTCTGGATTCGGCCACTTCTAGGAAGCGTTCCGCAGCATCGATCGCTTCGCTCACATAGCCACACCGCGTCGCGATAGTGACATAAGTATCCAGCGCAACATGGTCTGTTGAGCCTGAGGCAAGAAGAGTGGCTAGACGTTCACGTGCCGCGCCAGATCGACCAAGGTGATCAAGCGCCAGCGCTTCGAACGCCAGCATGCGATCCCCGGCCTCCGCACGAACCTTTCCCCCTTGGCACAGATTCAGCAACACGGACCAGTCTTTTAACGTGATCAGCGCCAACCCAACCCGAACCGCCATCACGGGTGACAGCAGGTTCTCTTGGGTAATTCGCTCTGCGACCTGAACACAGAGTCGCGCATCTTCCATCTGAGTCGGATTCAACTCCTGCAACAGCGTGAGAGCTAGGTCTTGAGGGTAACCGAGTTGCTCATAGCAGGTGTGCAATGTGCGTAGCGCTTCACTCCTCCCAATCTGATTCTGCTCTAGGCCCAAATGATATTGCGCAAGCGCGGCAAAGCCCCGCAGGCTAGGGTCACACTGGAGTTCGTCCAGCCAGACTCGCACAAGGTCTGGCAGCACCATCTTCTGCGCCGACAAGATGGCCGCAACGGCCGCCGTGCCAAAGCGAGGATGCAGACGATCACAGGAGTCATAACACTTCTGGAAGCTCTGCACGGAAAGGCGATGCTTGCCAGTGGAGTGAAACAGGAGTGTTGCCCACAGACTGTTGATCCCGGAGGGTGGCAACGAGCCGTTTGCCTTAAGTGCCAATTCATAATCACCACACTCCACGGCGACAATTCGAAGCGCCTCCTGTAGGCCGGGCAATTGTGGGCGCGCCGTGGTTGCCTCGACCAACAGCGGTAGAATTTCCGGCCCCTTGCCCAAGGCAAGCGCGGTCGACGGCCAGATATCAGAAAGGTGTTCGATGTTAGATTGCCACCCTGCAGCCCTGAACGACTCCACTCCCGCGTTAACCGCCGTCCACACCTCCAGAAGCATCACCGGGTCGACACCAGGAAGACCAGAGGCCGGGATAAAAGGAAACTCGGCGTCTAAGGCTCCAGCATGAGCCAACGCGAACTTAGCCCGAGCGTTGTAAAGGAGGAGCGTTTGCCCCACAGAGGAGAGCGAGTCGGCGAACGCAAGCCCATGATCGCAGCAATTCACGACAGCGCTATGCGCACCATTGAGCAGATGAGCTAGGGCTGTTGCACAGGAGCGCTCAGGCTCCGGCAGTTCCTCGGCGATCTCAACCGCCCTCCGATAATCCCCTTGGATAGCGGCAAGACGCGAGCGGGTGACAATAATCAGCGGATCGTCTCCCTGAAGCTGCTCCACCAGTTCGGGCAACGTTTCAAAGGCATTGTCAAAGCGGAGTCGGATCTCGGCCTCGCACCAGGCAGCTTGATACTTCGGCAATGGATTCAGTTGATAAGCACGTTGGTAGGCCGCGCTTGCGGGCTCATCTGCACCCGACTCCACATGCCAGTTACCTTGCAGGCACCAATATTCAGCTTCTTCGAGAACAGTAGCCCCTTCCAGCATTCGCTCAGCGGCGTCGAGGTGAATGCGAGCACGCTCAAGAGCATTCGATAAAAGGTCGGTCCTCGCCTGGTTGAGCTGCCATGCAAGAGATCCCTGCGCCGGGGCGATCCAGTGACCTTGCGCCGGTGCTGCAAGGGCTTCGATAAAGGAGGCCCCTCGTGCGGTAATCCCCTGTGTCGCTCCTTGTACCAGCGACAACCGTTCCTCCGAAGGCATACCCGGGTGGGTCTGTTCAGTATGTCCACCCAACAGATGACCAACGCGTGAATAGTCATTTTGCTGACCGATCTCTGACGACAAATCGGTCTTTCTATTGAGAAGGTTTTTCCGAGGTGCCTTGAGGGTTACGGACTTCTGCTCAGCGGGCAAATCCGACACATTAATCCGGCGCAACTCCTCATGAATCCAGACGTAGTGCAGAGGGCAGTCAACCGGATCCTCATCAACAGATAAATCGCAGATCACCAGGAGGATAGGTTCGACGACACGATTGTAGTACCTGACCGTCGAGGCCTTTAACGCGACCGAGATGAACTCTCCGTCCGCGGAAATCGACGGCGAGCGTGTGCCTTTGAGTTGGATACGAAAGACGTCGGTGACCTGTTGGTTTGGCGTTGTCTGGACTTGATAGTCGAACCCGTAGTCATCAGTCCCTTCCAAGCCCTGAATACGCCAATGCTGGGGACGTCGTGCCCGGAGACAAGAGTCCGCATCTGCATTGATATCGTGCTGATCACCGGTTTGAGGCAGAGGTCCTTCTACTGGCATGCGACAATCTCCGAGGACTCAGTGGGGCTGCTACAATTTCGGCGGTGCGCTTGGATAAGTCCAGGGATGCAGGTGGTGTGGTGGTACGAAGTTGCCCACATTGATAGAGGACTTTCAGCCGTGATTTGATGAAGTGGCCTGGTCATTTCGCATGAATTTCAGAGGCCGTCTGGTGCACCGTGGCCGCATGCATCGCCAAGCCACCTACTACCCCTAGCGACGCATCTCCATGGTGTACTTCACTACCTGAAAAGTGACGTTTGACAGCCTCTGCGATATAGGGCGCTCGCGACATGCCACCGGTAAGGAACACAATTGGGGCCCGGCCAGCGGTCGCCGCACTCACCTGACTGAGCAACTCATTGAAGGATCGCATGTACCTCTCATATCCAAACTCCAGATCAGATCTCCCCGCCTTAGCTAGAAGCCCCTTCTGCACGTAATCGAGAGAAACCTCTGCTTCGACTTCTGAACTGAGAGCAATCTTGAGCCTTTCTACGTCACGATTGATCCTGACAGTGACTCCATACCGCTGTAGCGCAAGCAAACGCTTCTTGTAGGGAGCTTTGATCGAATCAACGTTTACTTTTCGAAAGGCCGCTTGCCGGTTCTGGTCGCTGACCGTGGCGGCGTCAACGTAAAAGGGCGCAAGCAGGCGACAGTCATTTTTTCCAAATAATGGCATTACCGCGCGAAGAGAAAGGCCAAGATCCACATCGGTGCCTCCCTTAGCTAGACCCCAACTGGCGTCTAGTTTCGGAGCCCCCTTCTGACCACCGATATACCCAAGAGCGATATCAGTTGTACCACCTCCTACATCCACGACTACCGCAAACTGAGGCTCTAGGAAAGCCATGTGATAGGTAATTGCGGCTGCCGCGGGCTCTGCCAAGAAATCTACTGATTTGAATCCGGCACGATGTGCTGCTTCGCGCAGCAGTTCCACTGCCTGGTCACTTCCCTCTGGCCCCATGGAGCTTCTAAATACAACAGGCCTACCGATAGTGGCTTCAGTGACATCGACGCCCAATTGCTCAGAAGCCGCATGCCGGACGTGCTTGAGGACATTTGAGACGATTTTCACTATCGCTTCGCGCTGCGGAGCCGCTAGCCTGAAGCCAAGCATGGATTTCGGAGACTGGATGAGCCGCCCTTCCTCATACCAGAAGAATTCCTCAATCGCGTCTTCGCCAAAAACTGCTGATTCGTCCACGTTAATCGAGCTGGCCCTACCCGCCTCCCTCTGCTCATGGGCCCAATAGCGTCGAGCTGCGGCAATGGTCGCTCTCCGAATTTCTGCAGCCAAAGGCAATACAGGCCTCTTCAACTCCGAGGTAACCAAGGAAATTTGAGCCTGTGCTTCCTCTTGAGTAATGTCCCCATTTTTCGCTAGCGACCGATAGTGGAACCGGATTTTGCTGGTTGCCTCGTCATATTCTTCGAGAGCCTTCGTATACGCCACCGTCGAAGCACTGAGGTTGTCGCGGACCTGCTGCTCATAGGCGTCTGGCCGGAAAAGTTCCCAGTCAACAGACTTTTCCGGTATGAATACCGCAGTTCGAAACTGGCTGTCGCCGCCGAAGGAAATATGTCGAAGCTCACCGTCTATGTAGGCAGCTGCTGCGGTGTAGCTCGTTCCAAAATCGATCCCTATGCGCATGGTCATCCTAGACATTCAAAGCGGAGGTCGCAGAACCCACCTCCTAACGTTACCGGGGCGTAGGCAATATGCTATCACTTTCAGTCCGGTTACAATCGGGGTTTCACATTTAGGATCACCCCTTTCAAGGTCTTTGGAAAAACACCCAATATCTGATCATTTTTTGACCGCAAGGGATGTTTCCTAGGCCAAATTCAACTGGTTTTTTTGTGAATTGCAGCCTGAGATTTACGTAGGACGCGATTTCAGCCAAAGACCTTGAAAGGGATGACATTTAGGATGTCTGAACTTATCCATGCGCAGCCGCATACTGTGTCAGATGCCGGGCGCCTTGGTATCGCTTCGCGCTCCACCCGGAATACCGCTGAAGCCCAAGACATGACAAATGCCGCTCCTCTATGACCATGTCTATACCGTAAGCAGATCAGCAAAGCCACCTGAAGGCGGGAAAGTCGATACGCAAAGAGCCACCGACGGTCCGCCATGGAGGTACACTGAAGTCCAGGGTGCCCCCTCAACAGCTTTCAGAAATCGCCATTATCCATCACACGCCCTGCTAGAGGTGTCGAGGGGTACTTCTGGGGGTACATTTCTGCTTATGTACACCAGAAACACTGCTCTAGAGGCCTATCAAGATGTTCTTTGGCAGCGATGAAAACATGTGAGTCAAAAGCCTGGAAAAGCTTGAGTGTTGCCCCGTGCTTTGGGTTACCAAATTTCTAATCACTGTACGAAAGTGGTTTGGCTTGCCTGAAAGCCTTTGAATCGCATATCGCGGCAAGAAATGGCCTGCTCCAAGAGCAGGCGGACACCCAACTAACCAGTGGGAGTCTGGGGATCCCGATAGCCTTTAAGCGCAAACAGTTCGTCTGATCATTTCTGCCTTTCACGGATCATGGGGATCAATCCTCTTCCAGAGAATTGCCAAACTTGGGGACATTTCTGGGGGCACGCCAGCGCCTGCCCCTCGTCTGCCCGTTCACTGAGTTAACGCCCCCGCGGTTGGGCTCAGCGACAAAAGCACCGGCCCAACCGGCGCAACCAAGCCTTACGCCAGCACAACATCAGGCTCACGCCGAGCCCGCAGGGCACCTGGGCCAGTACCCAGAACAACGTTCCCATAGCCACCCCCAGACCGGCATGCCCCACCAGCCATGCCAAGCTTGATGCCAGCAGCGCTGACAGGCGCAGAGCGCGTATACCGGGAAGCGCTCGCGGCGGCATCACCCGCTGCCAATGCCCGGCCTGACTCAGGGCCAGCAACGCCAGGCCCAGAGTCTGCAAACCCAACACCACCCCGCTCGTCAGCCACTCAGGCATCCTTGACCTCCACCAAATTGTGCCCTCCCGCAGCGCGCCGTCGCAGGCGCAAGCCCAAGCTGCCAGCAAGCAATGCGCTGGCCAGCAGTGCCAGATCGACACCGGCCACCGACCACAAACCCTGGCTGAGCGCCCGGCACGGATGATCTCCCGTGCTCCAGGCGTTCGACAGCACGGCCAACAGCGCCAGCGCACTGATCGCCAGGCACTGCGCTGCCCAAGGCGCCCGGGCCTGCGCGCAACGGCCAATCGCCCACAGCGCGTGCATCCCGGCCAGCAGCCAGGCGGCGAAGAAAATCCACACCTCCCAGTCGGCACGCCCTCTCAAGGTCAACGGCAAACAGCGGTTCGCTACCAGCATGGCCAGCGTGGCCAGGGGCATGCCGGTGATCAGCGCGCTGCACAGCAGGGCCATAGCCATCGCGCCCCTGTCCCGGACAGGCTGCTGCAGGCGACGCTTGGCCAGCCAGTACAACAGGCCGCTGGCAAGCATCACGCATCCACTAAGTCCTGCGAAAAAGTACAAGGCGCGCAAGCCCGGCTGATGGAAGTGCGCCACGTGCAGCCCGGCCAGCACATCCAGGGCCGCAGCTGTGGGGGGCAGCCGCGACGCATGTAGCAGCCGTCCGTTGGCGCCCTCGAAGTACAGGGTCTGCCCGTCCAGGCTCACGCGATCAGCCAGGCTGCGACTGACCTCTACATAGGCATTGGCGTCGCCTGGGTGCCAGACCCTGACGAACGCAGGCTCACCACCGCCCCACTGCTGCCGGGCCTGGGCCAACATGCCGTCCAGCGAAGCCAATGGCCCCGGGGTGCCCGCCGCCGGGCGACTGTAAGCGGCGTTGGCTTGCACCGCGAACTGCCCGGCCTGACCGGGATACAGCGCATCGATGGCCGCCGGCAGGTACAGCGGGAACAGGATCAGCAGGCCGCTCAGCAGGATCAGCGCATGAAACGGCAAGGCGAGCACGCCGGTCAGGTTGTGCAGGTCGAGCAACCGGCGGGGGGCCTTGTCGGCCCTCAAGGTGAACAGGTCCTGGAACAGCCGCGCATGGATGTACACGCCGGCGATCAGGGCGATCAGCCCGACCATCGCGGCCAGGCCCAACAGCCGGGCACCGAGGCTCCAGGCATTGATATTGAGTGTGTAATGAAGACGGTAGAAAAAGTCGCCGCCTCGGCTGCCGGCAGCGGCCAGCACGCCGTCGCTGCCAGGCAGCAGAAAGCGGCTGAAGCCTTCGCGCTCGATGCTCCAGGCCTGAAAGCGCAGCAGTGGGCGGCGCGCGTCGGGCAACTCGACATACCACTGCTGCAACACCCTGCCCTCACTCAGGCCGGCAACCCGCGGCAGCACCTGCTGGTCCAGCGACAGCGGCGCGGGTACCGGCGCCACCCGCAGCGCCGGTAGCATCCAGCTGTCCAGCTCGCGGTCGTACAACGCCAGGCTGCCCATGAAAAACGCGATCAGCAACAGCGCGGAAAACCCCAGGCCCAGCACCCGGTGCGCCCACAGCATGGCCTGGCGGACACTGTCAAACATCAGCCAGCCTCTGCCAGCACACGCAACGCGGCCAGCATTGCCAGCGACACGCCGCCCAGCCACAGGCTGTTGAGCACCCGCCGACGGACGCACAACAACCACAGCACCAGTGGCGGATAGAGCACGAAGGCCGCGATCGAACTGCTTAGCACCGCCTCACTGGGCGCTTGCCCAAGCCATGCCAAGGCCAGCGCAGCCAGGGCGCTGAGTGGCCAGATCAACAGGTAGGCCAGCAGCAAGGCCAGCAGTAGCCACAACGCGCGCTGTCGGCTCCGTGCGCCTGCCTTGCGTGACGCCGGTTGCTTCACCCTGTTCTCCTTGTTCCTTCGCGGCGATTCGACGCCTCAAAAAGTTCGCCCCCGCAACGACTCCGCGGAATGAGCGGTCATCTGTGGCGGCGCCGCTGCTTTCGCGCGTCAGAACTTGGCGCGCAAGGTCAGCGATACCGCGCGGGGGTCACCAAAGATGTTCCCGTCCTGGAAGGTATTGATGCGCTGGTAGTACTTCTTGTCGGTCAGGTTGGTAGCCAGCAGGTCCGCCGACAGGTGCTCGTTGATCTGGTAGCCGATACCCGCGTCGTACAGCGCGTAGCCACTCTGTTGTAGTTTGGTGCCGTCCATGCCTATGCCGGGAACGTAGAGCTTGTTGTAGGTTTCGCTGACGACGCTCACGCCGCCCTGCACACTCCACTTCTCAAGGTCGCCGGGCAGCTTGTACAGGCTCCAGACCCGCAGCATGTTTTTCGGCAAGTAAGTCTGCAACTGCTCGTTGGGGCTGTCGTAGCGCTTGTAGGTGTGGGTGAAGTTGGCGGTCAGGAACCAGTCAGGCGTCATCTGCCCGCTCACTTCCATCTCGTAGCCACGGGTGCGCGCCTTGCCACCGCCGACCACGGCCCGCGAGTTCGGGTCGTTCATGTCGGGGATGGCGCGGTTCTCTTCCTCGATCTGGAAGGCCGCCAGCGAGGCGTTCACCGCACCGTCGAGGAACTCACCCTTGATGCCGAATTCATGCTGCTTGCCTTCGATCGGCGCGATTATGCTGTTGTTGATGTCCAGG
This sequence comes from Pseudomonas sp. RV120224-01b, assembly GCF_003208145.1. NCBI lineage: Bacteria > Pseudomonadati > Pseudomonadota > Gammaproteobacteria > Pseudomonadales > Pseudomonadaceae > Pseudomonas > Pseudomonas sp. RV120224-01b. Next base: position 183,688 of record NZ_QKMQ01000007.1, read on the forward strand.
TTGCTGACAGGCTGCGGGTTGAACACCTCGGCGTAGTTGGCGTACAGCGAGTAGCTGTCGTTCAGCTCGTAGATCAGCCCGTAGAACGGGGTGAACTTCTGCGACTCGCTCTGACTGGCCTTCTCCGACGGCGAACCGGCTTCGGGCTGGTGCTGGCTGCGATGCATGTCGAGCCAGGTGACACGGCCGCCAAGCACCAAGGTCAAGGGGTCGGCCAAGCTGATGCGCATGTTGCCGTAGACCGCCTTGGCGCGGGTGTTGGCGACGTTGGTCGGCAGGCGGTCGTCGTTAGGGAACGCCGGGTAGCCGAAGTTGGGCTGCGGGTCGTAGAGGTCCACATCACCGAGGAAGCTGGAGAAGTAGCCACCGTTGGAGGAGAACTCCGAACGCGAGTAATTGGTCCCCACCAACAGTTTGTGTTCACGACCGAACAGGCTGAACGGGCCGTCGGCGTACAGGTCGACCTCGTCCTGTTTCTCGCGGTAGTCGAACATGATCGAGTTCATCGACACCTGGTTGTCGGCCGGGTCGATGCCGCCGCCATTGCGGGCGTAAGCCTGGGTCAGGTCGTAGTTGTTGTCGGCGTGGCGCACCGCCAGCTTGGTCTTCCAGCCGCCACCGAGCTGATGCTCGAGCTCGGTGAACATCGAAGTGCTCCAGAAGTAGTCACGGTTCCAGTTGGCGCCGTAGAAGTTCTTGCGCGAGACGTCCGGCAGCGACATGGCAGCCTCGCCAGCTGCGTTGGTGTAGCGAAACGCAGGCAGCGAACGCTGGGCGCCACGGATATCGGTGTTCTGGTTGCTGGCACCGATAGTCCAGACGGTGTCCGGGGTCAGGTCGATGTCGACAATGCCATAGGCCTGGTTCGACTCACGCTTGCCGCTGCCATCGTAGGGGAAGGCCTGGTTGTGCTGGCTGAGTACCAAGCGGCCACGGATGTTGCCGGCCTCGGTCAGCGGGCCGGTGACGTCGAGCATGCCGCGGTAGTTGTCCCAGGAGCCGGCGCTGACTTCGGCCGATACCGCCGCGTCGGCCAACGGGCGTTTGCGTATCAGGTTGATGCTGCCGCCCGCACCGCCGGCACCGGTCAGGCTGCCGGATGGCCCCTTGAGCACCTCGACGCGGTCGTACATGGTCAGGTCCGGCGACAGGAAGATCCGATTGTCCATGGTGGTCGGTGTGCCATCCAGCTGCAGCGAGGTGACCTCGAAGCCACGCGAGAAGAAGCTCAGACGGCTGGCATCGATTCGTTGCACGGTCACTCCGCCTACTTCACCCAGCGCATCCTCGAGGGTATAGAGGTTCTGTTTCTGGATCCGCTCCTGGCCGATCACGTTGATCGTCTGCGGTACTTCCCGCAGACGCAGCGCAACCTTGGTACCCACTGAAAAGGTCGGCGCGCTGGTCTGCATGCCGATGATCGACATCGCCGGCAGCTCCAGCTGCGCGCCGTCCTGCGCCACCGGCAGCAAGTTCCAACTACCGCTCGGCGTCACCTCCAAACGCAGCCCACTCCCCAGCAGCGCCTGATCCATCGCCTGCTGCGTGGTCATCTGGCCGCGTACCGGCTGGGCAGTCTTGCCCTCGATAAGCGCGGGTGATACCGAGAGCACGTTGCCGGTCTCCCGGGCGATACGGGTCAGGGTGCTGCCCAATGGCGCGGCGGGCAGGTCGAAGGTGTGGCTGACCTGTTCGTTCTGGGCGACGGCTTGCCAGGACAGGCCGGCAAGGGCAATGGCGGCAGCCAGGGCATGGGGGCGGAGCGAAGGATGGGGCATGGGGTGTCGGCTCGTCTGAGTGATCGTTCATAGTCAGGACACCCGAGATCCGGAACCCCCTCATCGCGCTGCAAGAAAATCGTTATTTCACATCGATCCGGGTCAGCCAGAAGCCCAGGGTGTCGACCCGGATCGGCAGCGTCTCGCTCAGAGACGCCAAGGTGCGCTCGATGTCGTCCACAAGGAAGGTACCGAACACCCGGACCTGCGCAGCTTGCGGGCTGATGCGCAGCAGGCCGCCGTAATAAGGGCGCAGGGCATCCACCAACTCGCCCAAGGGTTCGTCCTGGGCTTCGATCCGTCCCTGTACCCAGTCAGCGCGAGTACGCATCGACGGCGCCACTGCCACGCTGCCGCGCCGGTCGAAGGCGAACGCCTGGCCCGCCTCCACCCGCCGGGCGCTGCCGTCGGCGGTGCTTAGCAGCACACTATGCTGCTGGACCGATACCAGGCAGCGCTCAGACTCCTGGCGCACCATGAAGCGGGTTCCCAACGCGCGCACCTCGCCATGGGCGGTGGCGACAATCAGCGGCCGTACCCGATCAGGCTCCACCTGCACCTGCAGTTCACCCGCGCGCAGCACTACCCGGCGCTGCTGGGCGTCGAAGCGGATATCGGCGGCACTGCGGGCGTTTAGGCTCAGACGGCTGCCATCGGCGAGCAGCAGGGTCTTGCGCTCGCCGGTGGCGGTGTGGGCATCGGTCAGCAGGTCGGCCACCGGGGTCAGGCGGTTGAGCACACTGACGCCACCGGCCCCCAGCAGCAACAGTGCCAAGCCCTTGCCCAGCAAGTTTCGCCGCGAAGGATTGGGCAGCGCGCGCAAGGCTCGGCTGGCCACCTGTACCTGGCCGGGCAGTCCCTGCAGGTCGACCAGCGCGGTCTCTAGCACAGTGTTAACCCGCTGCCACGCCAGCCGATGCTCGGCGCAGCGCTGGTGCCATAGCTCGAACGCCTGATGCGCAGGGTCGCTGGCCGGCAGGTGCTCCAGACGCAGCATCCAGTCGATGGCATCGTGCAGCGCCTGTTCAGGGGGTTGGCAGGTCATGCGCCGACGACACTCAGGCAATGCAGGAAGGCGCGGCGCAGGTCGCGCTCCACGGTGGCGAGGGAAATGCCCAGTTGCCGGGCGATCTGCGGCTGCGCCAGGCCATCCAGGCGGCTGAGAATGAAGACATGGCGCACCCGAAGCGGCAGGCCCTGCAACATCTGGTCGATCTGGACCAGCGCCTCGTACACCAGCGCAAGTTCTTCCTCGGAGGGCGCACAGGCCTCCAGCAAGTTGGCCAACTCTTCCAGATACGCCCTTTCCAGCGCCCGACGACGAAACAGGTTGCTCAGCAGACGGCGTGCGACAGTGGCGAGGAATGCGCGCGGTTCCTCGATGGTGACCGGCGGCGGTGCTCTCATGACCCGCAGGAAGGTGTCCTGGGCCAAGTCCGCGGCATCGTGCGGGCATTGCAGGCGGCGATAGAGCCAGCTCATCAGCCAACGATGGTTGGTGCCGTACAGCTCAGAGAACGCATCTTTGACGGGTTGGGAATCTGCCACGACGACACCGCACTAATGATATTTCTTCTCATTATTATCTTTACTACAAGCTTTATACAACCAGCGCTTTTACCCACCCGGCATGCTTTGGAATCCTAGGCGACTTCGACTCGCAGTTTCCGGCCATCGCCTCATGCGCCGCGGTTTGCGGGGCGTGAAGCTGGTCATTTCCGACGTACTTGAAGGCCTCAAGGCGGCTGTATCCAAGGTTTTCAATGTGACTTGGCAGAGTTGCCGCGTGCACTTCATGCGCAACGCCATGGCTCACGTTGGCAAAGGTCAGCGCACCATGGTGGCGGCGCTTTTGCGCACGGTCTTCGCTCAGGACAGCATCACCCCCATGAAGGCTGCAGCGTGTCAACTAAACAAGCCCGCGCACTAGCGCAGGCTTGTTAATCACTCTCAAAGGGCAGTGGTGGAGATGTTTCGAGATCTCGCTTGTGACAGCTGTGGCTGCTTCAGCTGCAGCCAAACACCAATGGCTACAACTATTGCAGTGAGTCCAAATGTCGCGATCAGCTCAGAGCGCTGCCCTGGGAAGGCAGCCATGACCCCGAAAATCGCCAGGATCAAAATGATGGTAAAGATTGTGAGGTATGGGAACAGCCACATCTTCACCCCGAGTTTTTCGCCCGCGGCGATCAACTTTTTCCTCATCACCAGCTGAGTAAGCGCGATTACCAAGTACATGATCAATGCAATAGCGCCGCTCGTAGCGAGCAGGAAAGTGAACACTTGCTTGGGGAGAGCGTAGTTGGCAGCAAGGGCGAGGCAGGCCACAACGGTTGTCAGTCCAATCGCAGTAAATGGGACACCTTTGGGGCTGGTGACAGCAACAGATTGCGGAGCATCACCGCGCCTGGCCAACGAGTAGCACATACGTGAAGCGGTATAGATTGCGGAATTCAGGCAACTGACCACCGCAACGAGCACCACGACGCTCATGATCTGGGAAGCAGCCGGTATGTTCATCGCCGCCAGCACTGCCTGGTACGAACCTTTTGCCAGATCAGGACCGTTCCATGGCACAAGGCACACGACAACAGTGATGGAGCCCAAGTAGAACAGCGCCAATCTCCATACAACCGAGCGGATGGCTCTCTTGATATTTTTCTTTGGATTCTCGGACTCCGCCGCCGCAATGGTTACGACTTCACTGCCCATGAAACTGAACATTGCCGTTAGCAGCGCTGCTACGATCGCAACGTACCCTTGAGGGGCGAACCCACCATTGGAGTAAAGGTTATGAATACCACTGGTGGAGGAGCCAGGTAGCATGCCAAAGATTGCCAGCACGCCTAAGCCAATGAATGACATGATCGCAACGACCTTGACCAAGGCCAGCCAGTATTCGATTTCACCATAATTGCCTACGCTTAAGCAGTTACTAGCCACTAGCGCGAAAGTAATTGCGAAGGCGGCAATCCAAGGTGAGATCCCGAGCCATCCGGCCAAGATTTCTCCCGCTACGATTGCTTCAATCGCGATGACCAGGACGTAGAACCACCAGTAGAGCCAGCCGATAGAAAAGCCGGCCCAGCGACCAAGCCCTTGATCGGCATATGACGAAAATGAACCTGTGTCCGGCCTGGCAGTTGCCATCTCCCCTAGCATTTGCATCACCAGGACAACAAGCGTCGCTGCAAGGAGGTAAGACACAATTACCGCAGGGCCTGCAATTGCGATTGCGTTTGATGAGCCCACGAAAAGCCCAGCGCCAATCACGCCCGCGATGGAGATCATGGCAACTTGTCGAGACTTCAGCCCGTGCCCAAGTTGCCCGACGGCTTGAGTGCTATTCGATACACCGTCCATCCGTTTCACCTCAATATAGGGATTTATTTTTATAGTGTCAGACCGGGCAGCTGAGGAGCGTTAACTTCATGACTACTCGGCATGGATTTAAACCGTCCTGCCATGCGCATCAACCAGACGAACCCATGCCAGAAGATGTTTTAACCTTCCTTGACTTGAACCCGGCAAGTTTGGCCGAGCGTTTCCTTGGTCAGTTATCGATCAGATGCAAAGTCTGTTTTGTGTGCCAATGAATTGGCCTTTCCTATACACAAAGGGGCCGAAGTATTCGCTTCGCCCCCTTCGCTTACTTTCCGTTACAGCGCAGGCGCGCCGAACGGTACCTCTTTCTTGCCGTACCGGCGGACGCGAATGTTGGCTTGCTCAGCATGGCCAACGAACCCTTCCATCAGGCACAGGCGGGAGCAGTATTCACCAATAAGCGCCGACGCTTCGTCGGTAAGTACACGCTGATAGGTACAGGTCTTGATGTACTTGCCGACCCACAGGCCGCCAGTGTAACGAGCGGCTTTATTGGTTGGCAGGGTATGGTTTGTACCAATCACCTTGTCGCCATATGAAACATTGGTGCGGGCGCCCACGAACAGGGCACCATAGTTTTCCAGGTTCTTGACGAAATAATCGTCATCACGGGTCATGATCTGGACGTGTTCAGACGCATACTCGTCCGAGAACTTGACCATTTCTTCGTAGGATTCACAGAGGATGATTTCACCGAAGTTCTCCCATGCTTCCGAAGCAATGGCAGAGGTCGGCAGCAACTCCAGAAGGCGTGCGATTTCCTTTAGCGTGTCCTCGGCCAGTTCGCGGGATGTCGTCAGCATGACGGCAGGAGAATCCTTGCCGTGCTCCGCTTGGCCCAGCAGGTCGGTCGCACACAGCTCACCGTCAACGCTGTCATCAGTAATCAGCAACGTTTCAGTCGGGCCGGCGAAGAGGTCGATGCCCACACGACCGAACAACTGACGCTTGGCCTCAGCCACATAGGCGTTGCCTGGGCCCACGATGATATCCACCGGGTCGATGTTTTGGGTGCCGATAGCCATTGCGCCTACAGCCTGGATTCCGCCAAGGCAGTAGATCGAGTCTGCTCCTGCCAGGTATTGGGCAGCCACGATGTAGGGCGCCGGCTTACCCTGGAAAGGAGGAGCAGCCGTCGTGATGTTGCGAACACCTGCCGACTTGGCGGTGACGATCGACATGTGAGCGGAGGCCAGCAGAGGATACTTGCCACCCGGGACGTAGCAGCCGGCAGCGCTGACCGGAATATGCTTGTGGCCCAACACCACACCGGGAATGGTCTCAATTTCGCAATCGAGCATCGAGGCGCGTTGAGCATCAGCAAAGCGACGTACTTGAGCTTGAGCAAAGAGAATATCGTCGCGCTCTCTATCAGTCAGTTTGTTCATGCACTCCTGAATCTCCGCTGGGCTCAGCCGGTAATCAGTGCGATCCCAGCCATCGAATTGAATCGACAGCTCGCGAACAGCGGCATCACCGCGCTTCTCAATGTCCAGGAGAATGCGGGAGACGTCCGACTTTACCTTGTCATTGGCGGCTACTTGCTGTTCCGTAGGTTTCGCCTTTTTGATCCACTCAGCCATCACTTCACCTTTCTTGTAGGTAGCAGTACCCCTGGCGTCTCACCTAAAAGCGACGCCCGGTTACGCTTTAAAATTTCTTGAGAAAAACGCCTTATCACATCGCCTTGGCTGACCAAGCCAAAGCGAGCCGGTGACATATCGCTCGCTGGTACGGGCATGGAAACCGGCTCGACGGGCAGTGCCGTGAAGCATCACAACCGGAGGTCATGATCTGCCTGCCGATAAAATTACGGCCTGAGCTACTGCGTCACAATTTCTCAAGAGCACGAAATATGACGCAATGTGACGCACATCGAAAGCTGACTGAGCCGAGCACAACTGGAGTCTTCAGGTCGCGCACAGAAGTGACGGATGCGGGGCTAGATCCGGGCGGAATCGATGAATGAATTGTCCGTATCGAGGTAGGTGATCACTTCGCGAGGGATGGAAGGGTCGGACGGGGACAGCACTGTCGCCCTTTTGATGTGTGACTTGCGGATCAGGCCTTTGCCGACATAGGCCATCGCGACCTTCGCCGCAACCGGTTGGCGCATCATCGTCGCCGCTACGCCGCTTATCACGCCAAAGATGAATTTGTTGGAATTGCGGCTCACGGAGGCTAGGTTGCTGAAGGTGAGTTCATTGCGCTGGATCGTTTCGAAATCGATGGCGAAGATTCGGCCCGCCACAGGGAAGCACAAGCCATGGTATTTGAAATGGTAATCCATCTTCCCCGTACCATCAGCGCTGGGGAAACGTTCTACGTAGTAGTGCATGAGGCTTCCCTCGTGCTCATAGATGCAGAAGATCGAGCGAACGATTTGCCCCGTGTAAATCGATGAGTAATGGTAGCGCTCGTACACACCCACGATACTGCTGGGGGCGGGGCTGGCGGCGCTGCTCACCTCGTTGATGAAACTGACCATTTTCGGCGCCTGGATCAAGCTGCGGAAAAGATGGAAATGGCTACCGTCAATGATCGTCCTGAAGTCAGCAGGCGCGGAAAACAAAACCTCGGTGGACAGGCCAAAATGATTGGCAATCGTCCTGAGATTCCCCTTGGAAGGGACATGACTCCCTGCCAAGTACTTGTTGAACTGTTGCCGGTTGATTCCAACCTTCCTGCAAAACTCAGAGACCGATCCGCCCTGCTCACATAGCGTGCGAAGATTTTCAGAAAGATGATTCGATGAATCCATGGCGGTTGTCTCAGCAGTGGATAGCAGCCGGTGAGCAGCGGGTTGGCGAGAGGTGTGCATCGCTTAGTGCGTCAGATTGAGAATCTACAGCATATATCCGCGACGCACTAATACCCCTCCTGCTCGGGGCTGATGCAATGGGCGCACCCCTGGGTCCGGAGAAGTGGCATAACTCTTCGTAGAGCCGAGACTGACCGAGTAAGGATTATTCCTTACCATCTATTCAATGCATCCGGGAGAACGCTCATGCCTGCCATCCACGAAATCGCCACCCTGACCTCAAAAGGACAGGTAACGCTACCCAAATCCGTTCGCCAGCTACTGGGCATTGACACAGGTGGCAAGATTGCATTCGACGTACGCGGGGGTGAAATCGTGATCAGCCGCGTAGAGACCACTCACGAAGACCCTGCCATCGGTGCATCCCTGGGTTTGCTGGAGGCTGATATCCGAGGCGGCCGCAACCTTACCACTCTGCCGGAAGACCTGGCGCAAACCATGCTCGCCAACGCGAACCGGCCTGTAAACCTGGACGAAGATATCGACGGTGAGGTCGCGCTCTGATGCTGCGACATGGCTGGACACAGTTGTTCCTGAAGGTGTGACGTTACAGCTACGCAAATTGCAAGAAGCCGCCGCCCGAGCCGAGCAGAACGACCCGCAAGGTTTTGAAAGCAACGCCAACGTCAAGCTGTTTCGAGCATTGTGCCATCTGATCATGGAGGCTGTGCCTGCCGACCCGGGCCGTGATGAGTTCCGCCAAGGCAACACGCTGGGCACCGCCTACCGACATTAGCGGCAGGCAAAGATCGGTAGGCGCTTTCGGCTGTTCTTTCGCTAAGACTCAAGATCCAAGGTCATCGTCTATGCATGGGTCAACGACGAAAATACCCTACCGTCCGCAGGCAGCAAATCCGATCCCTACGCCGTATTCGAAAGAATGCTGGGCCACGGCAACCCTCCTGATGACTGGGATACGCTGACGGCAGCGACGCGTAGCGACTGGGACGAGCCCAAAGCGTAAGCAGCACGCTTTGGCGAGTGATAGCACGTTCAACACCGCGCCTCAGTGCGTCCACTATCGTCCACTCGGAACCACTGCTAAAGGGGGTACTTCTGGGGGTACAAATTGAATTTCTCACTCGTAACTTGTTGATTAGCATGGTTGCCCAAATGTTCTTCGGCAGCGACGAAAACATGTAAGAACTACAACGTGGGCGCATTCGAGCGGAGCCAGTTGACGCATGCTCATGGCAAATCACTAGGTATTTAACTGCTCGAATTCTGGTTCCTGGCCCGCAGCCCCGACTCTGAACGTGCTTTGACAACTATTTCTCGTCGTCTGCAAATGGGGTATTCCAGATCACCAGCTCGAGTGCGGCAGCGATCTGGATGCGATGGTCGCCAAACGGGATAGGCAGCAAGTCCTGGGCGCGCTCCAGCCGGCGTAGCAAGGTATTGCGATGGGTACCCAGCACCTCGGCGGTCTGGGTGATGTTGCAGCCATTGGCCAGGAAGGCGTGTAACGAATGCTGAAGCACCGTGGGCTCGGTCGCCAAGCGCCCCAGCGTGCTCAAGACGAACTGCCTGGCCGCGCGGGCATCCTGGGTCAGCAGCGACACCATCCTCACCTGATCGATCGTGGCAACGGCGGGTGAGCCCGCCAAACGGCCCATCAACCGCTGGGTGGTCAAGGCTTCCAGGTGCGAGCGCCGGAAGCCATTCATCCCCGCACCCGCCGAACCGATTGCCGCGCGTATCTTCGGAAATTGCCGGGCGACGCCCTGCAGCAGGTTCAGGTCCAGCGGCTTTGCCGCATTGCTCCAGGCCCAGAGGGTCGCAGGGCCCGCGAATACAATCAGAGGCGCTACCGTGCCCGTGAGCTGCGCCAGGGCACGCGCCATATCCTCCAAGGGGCGAATCTCGGCGTCCGGGGTTTCGCTCCAGACGAGGTAGGCATGATGCCTCTGAGCCAGGCTGTAGCCCAGTCGCCTGCCGAACTGCTCCGTGTCCACATCCCTGCCATCGAGCAGCCGGCTGACCAGGCTGCGTTTATCGATAGGGTCGTCATGGGCCTGGGCGCTTTTTTCTTCGAGGATGATCTGCGTCACCACGCGCATGTTGCTGTCGATGAATTCCGAGATCGACCGCGACGAGACCTCCAGGAACTCCTCGAGCACCGCGGGATCCTGCGTCAGGCTGAAGGCCATCTTCATCCACAGGTCCCAAGCTGCGTTCTGTGTCGACCTTGCAACATTCATCAGCAGTTCGGACAACCCCCTGCGGGCGAGCTCCCTGGCCGTGTCCACCATGTCAGCGGACACATAGGGCTCCACCGGCTCCCCAGGGCGCTGCAGGTTGGCATTCGCCCAGTGCAGCAACTCTGCCCGGTTGGCGCGCCGGCACGCCGCGAGGATGACCGGGTCCTCCAGCAACCTGGCATCTTCGGGCGAAGAGAACAGTGACTGGTTCAGGCGCTCGACCCACTCGGGTGGCAGCGCCTGAGCGAGTTCGGCGCCTTTGCGCATGAGCTCGCGAACGGTTTCCGAAGGGCGTGGCCAGGGTGATGGCGTGCTAGTCATGGGCGGTGCAAATCACTCAAAAATCTGCTGGAAAATGGTGCAGTTCGTACCTTGGCGCAGGGTTAGTGGAAACCTAGCATGAACTCACTGCCTGAACAAAAAATACAAGGAGGCACCGTGACGCTCCATGTCCCTTTTTTGGGTTTAGCGCAGTGGCAAGCAGGCCTGTTTCCTGATGCCCGTTGATCAAACGTCAACCCGCCTGCGCAACCGTTCCTTTCAATCTGGAGTGTTCTCAATGTCAGCCTCTCGCGACGCCACGCCAAGCCTGCCCGTGGTAACCCGCTCGACTTCCGCGCAAGAGATTGCGCTGCTGAGCGACCAAGCAGGTGCGGTGATCATCCGCAACTTCATGACCCCTGAACAAGTCGTACGGATCAACAACGAACTCGACGCCCCCCTGGCCGCGCTCGATGCCGGCTCCAGGCACGAGCACGAGCTGATCGCCGAGTTCCATGGCCATCAGACCAAACGGCTCACCAACCTCGTCACCCACAGCAAGACCTTTCGTGAGGAAGTCCTCGATGACGACCTCTTTCACGAACTGGGAAGCGTGCTATACGCCCCGGAGTGCGGTGACTGGTGGTTGACCACGGCACAGTTGATCGAAATCGGCCCAGGCAACAAAGCGCAAATGCTGCACCGTGACATGATGCAGTACCAACCGTTCGTGGCCATGAACAAACATGCGCCACGCGCCATCACCAACCTCATGCTGGCGCTGACCGATTTCACCGAGGAAAACGGCGCCACGCGCTTGATCCCCGGGAGCCAGGACTGGGATGACTTCGACGATGTCGGCACCCCCGAGATGACGATCCCCGCACTGTTGAAAGCCGGAGATGCCGTGCTGTTCGGCGGCAAGGTCGTTCACGGTGGCGGGGCCAACGTGACCACTGACTATTACCGTCGCGGGCTGACCATCCCGATGCAGGCTTCGATCATCACACCTGAAGAAGCCTACCCGTTGATCGTGCCGCTCGAGCTGGTGCGCACGCTTTCTCCGCGGGTACAGAAGATCCTCGGTTTCCGCTCCCAATACCCCAATGGCAGCCCTGGCCTTTGGCAACATAACTACGCAGACCTGGCGGATTACCTTCAGCTCTAGCGTCCAGCGTTGACTTGCCTGGGCCTGAAGGTGCCACGACCACCCAATCGCCCAGGCAAGGAAACAGGCCAGGCATCGGTTTGTGATGCCTGGCCTCTGAGCGAGTGGCCAACCCTTCACTCCTGGTAGGGCATTACCCCTCGGCGTGAAAACAATACAGGTACGCCTTCGGCGTTGAACAACGCCGCCGTCAGTGAAAGGCCATCAACGGTCTGTGTTTCCTGGAAACTGTGCCCGCCATCGCTGCTCTGCACGCTCAGCCCATCCAGCCCGACCGCCAGCACACGAGAGCCGGCTACCGCTACGCAAGTGACGGAGCCCTTGCTTTGCGTTGGCACTCGGCGAAAGCCCTTGCCGTCCGCTGAACCCTGCAACAGGGTGCCGCGCTGGCCACCCAGCAGCAGACGTCCATCGGCCAGTACCGCGCCTGACCACAGGGTGCCTTCGTAGCCAGTATCCAGGTAACGCCAGTTTTTACCCTGGTCCTCGGAATGCAGTACCTGCCCATGCTCGGCCGTGGCGTACAGCGTGCCGCGGCTGTCGGCAAACAGCCCCATCAGGTTGAAGTCGGCTCGCTTGGCCCCCGGCGGGGCCTGAAGCGGCTGCTCGGACCACGTCTGGCCCCCATCCTCGGTAGTCAGCACCAACGACCAGAGGCCTACTGCAACACCCTGCCGGGCATTGAAGAAGTGCACCGCGAACAGTGGCCGGTCTTCTTCGGTGGCCAGGCGCTGGACCTGCCAAGACTCCCCGCCATCGGTGGTGGCCAGGATCGCGCCCCAGTGGCCAACCGCCCACCCGCGCTTGGCATCCACGAAAGAAACGCCCGTCAACGGTGTGGACAGCGGTACCGACCTCGCCTGGTGCCACTGCAGGCCCTGATCGTCGGACAACAACACGACACCGTGGTCGCCCACGGCCACCATGCGCTCCCCCGCCCAGCCGGCGGCCAGCATGGTGGCCTGCCTGGCATTGGTCGCCTGTACGGCCGGCACGGCCTGCAACGGAGCGGCCTGAAGAGACATCAGCGGCAATGATGCTGCGAGCAAGGCCGCGGTGAATGAAACCCTGAACTTCATGCTTCTCTCCTCAGTGCACCAGCGCGCCGATCATGCGCACAGGGCGCTTACGTGGGAATACCCGCTCCAGCCAGACGGCGAAGGCCGGTAGCACGGTCATGGCCATGACCATGTTGACGATGAACATGAAGGCCAGCAACTTGCCCATGTCGGCCTGGAACTTGAGGTCCGAGAACGCCCAGATAGCCACGCCCACCGCCAGGGTGATGGCAGTGAAGATCGTCGCAACGCCCACCTCTAGCAATGCGTGCTCGACCGCTTTGGTGATCGACTGGCCGTGGGCCAGGTGCAGTTGCAGCCGGTTGTAGATGTAGAAGGCGTAGTCGACCCCAATGCCCACGGCCAACACCATCACCGGCAAGGTGGCAATGGTCAGGCCGATCTGCAGTTCCTTCATGAACCAGTAGCCGATGAAGGTGCCGATGGTCAAAGGCAGGCAACAAACCAGCACCGCCCGCAGGTCGCGGTAGACGGCGAACACCAGCAGCGCGATCGCGGCATAGACGTAGAGCAGCATGGGAGTTTCGCTCTTCTCCACTTCTTCGTTGATAGCGGCCAGAACGCCGGCGTTGCCCGAAGCGAGGCGGATCGTAATGCCAGGCAGCGGATACTCGCTGCGGAACGCCTTGGCGGCCGCAACCACCCTGTTGATGGTCGTGGCCTTGTGGTCGGCCAGGTACAGGTGCACGGCGGACATGCTGCAGTCGGTGCGCACCAGCCCGGGCGTGCGCGCCACCTCGGTGGCCAGCGCGGCATAGTTCATCGGTTCGATGGGCACCGCGGCCATCTTGGGATTGCCCTCGTTGTACCCCTCGTTGAACTGACGCATGTTGCTGGAGAACGAAGCCACCGACAGCACACCGGGCACGCCCTGCATGGCCCAGACGAAGCGATCCTGGTACTGCCCCGCCGCCACATCCTCGCAGGCCGCCACCCCGCCTTCGCCAGCCCCCCCCTGGTGGGCTTCGAAAACCACGCTGAGCCAGTCCAGGCCGATGTCATAGTTGCTGGCGATGGAGACGGCATCGCGATTGAAGCGCGAGTCCTCACGCAACTCCGGGGCCCCCGCCTGCAACGAGCCGACGACCCGGTCATGGCTTTGCCAGATCGCCATCAGGAACACCACCAGGGCCACGCCAAGCACCCACTGTGCGTTACGCCACTCGGCGAGCCGGGACAGGCCGCGCAGCCAGCGGGTACGCCGCTGGCGGGAAACTTCCTGGGCCGCCGCATAGCGATCGTCGACCCGCAGCGTGGACGCCAGCAACGGCAGCATCAGCAGGTTGGTGATGATCTTGAACGCCACGCCCAGCGAGGCCGTAATGGCCAGCTCCCGCACCATCGGGATCGGGATCAGCAGCAGCGTCACGAACGACACCAGCGCGGTCACCAAGGCCAGTGTTCCCGGGATCAGCAAGCCGGTGAAACTCGAACGCGCCGCCGCTTCGGCGCTCTTGCCGACCGCGATCTCGCGGACGATGAAGTTGATCTGCTGCACACCATGGGACACCCCGATGGCGAACACCAGGAAGGGCACCAGCACCGCCAACGGATCGAGGCCGTAGCCCAGCAAGCGCAGGCTGCCGAACTGCCAGACCAGCGAGGCCAGCGAACACACCAGCGCCAGCAGCGTGAAACGCAGCGAGTGGCAATACCAATAGACGGCAGCGGCGGTCAGCAACAGTGCCAGCAAACAGAACTCCAGCACGGCTGAAGCGCCCTCGGCGATGTCGCCGATCTGCTTGGCAAAACCGATGATCTGGATCTCGTAGTCACCATCCTCGAACTGCTGACGGATCTCTTGCTCCAGCCGATGGTTGAACGCGACATAGTCCAGGTGAGTGCCATCGGCCTCGTACTCATTGAGCTCCGCCGTGATCATCGCGCTGCGTTGGTCACGGGACACCAGTGTGCCGACGAAGCCCCCCTGCGCCGTGGAGCTGGCGATCTTCGCGATGACCTCATCGTTCAAGTGCTCGGGAGAAACCGTTCCCGGCACCAGCGGGTCGGCGCGAAAGCCTTCCTCGGTGATCTCGTTGACGAAGGCATTGGGCGTCCACAACGAACGCACACTGCTGCGGGAAACCCCGGGCAGGAAACTGATCGCCTGGGTCACGTCATACAGCCGCTTCAGGCCTGGAGCACTCCAGATATCGCCTGTGCGCGACCTGACCACGAGGGTCAGGCGGTTGGCACCCATCAGGTCATTGCGGTACGTCTCGAATGTGTCGATGTATTCATGGCCGACCGGCAGCTGTTTTTCGAAGCCGGCATCCATGCGTAGCTGCACGGCGAACCACGCCATGACCAGGGTGAACACGGCCAGGCTCGCCAGCACCAGCCGACGATGCCCGAACAGGACACGCTCGACGCGTGGCAGCACGCCACGCGCCTGGATTTCAGTGAGTTTCACGGAACCGTTCACGGCAGGCCTCACAAGGTGCGGGAGATCGCGACGCCGATATAATCGCGGTCACGGTACAGCTGGTCGTAAGGCGTATCGCCGCCCATGAACTTGGCGTAGTTGAGGGAAATCTGCCAACTGGCCGGGTTGCGCACGAAGTTCAGGTACAGGTTCATGCTGCTCGCACCTTCGGTAAAGGTGGCCGTGAGGTTAGGCGTGCGCCCGCCCAGCGACCGTGCGTAGAAGATGCCCGGAGTGACCTGCCAGCCCGGCAACAGCGTGCCGTCGTAGGTCATGCTGAGGTCCAGGTTGATGCCCGATGAAGTCTTGTCGCCACGGGACTTGGGCGCGGTTGCAGGGTCCAGTTGCCAGGTATTGAGCCCCGCAGCCAGTGGTTCGCCATTCACTTCGTCATGCAGCCCCGGGTACCGGATGACCACCAGCTCGGTCAGCAAGGTGCCCGAGCTGGCCCCGGTGAAATCGAGCAGCGTCGGCGAGTTGGACGGTGTGAAGCTGTAAAGGCCGGTCAGGTGCCACTGGAACTTCTTCTCGTCCTTCCAGCATTTGCCGCCATTGCTCGCACACAGGTCGACGACCGGGTTGAGCATGACCGAGTCCTTCGGCCGGTACGAAAGCTCCGTCCCCACCGCCCAGTCGCCGATCGGCATGTTGGCGCTGATGCCGTACATCATCCGGTCTTCCTGGTAGCGCCAGGTCGGTGCTGCTGCGAAGGTGTCCGGGTCAAGAATGTCCACCCGCAGCGACGGCAACTTGTCGTGATAGCGCATCACGTAGAAGCCATAGTTGACGTCGCTATCCTCCGGTTGCCAACGCAGCGAAAGCCCCCACTGGCCGCTGTCCTTGGCCTTGTTCTCAGAGTACCCGTAGTCTCCCCTGCCCTTGCCGAGGCCGTTGGTGGTGGACCAGTAGCTGCCCACCGGCGGCAGCTCGCTCTTGTTCCAGCGGAACTGGTAGTAGGCCTCGACATTGACCCCGGCGCCCAGGCCCGAGGCAACACTGAGCATCGGTGCCGGCAGCACGGCCTCCTTGAGTTGCACGCCGGGGCGCGCCAGGGCCTGATAGTCGTAGGCGTTGGTGTTGTTGATACCACCTGCCACGAACAGGCTCTCGCCCCAGTTGATCACCTGGTTGCCCAGGCGCGCCCGAACCCGCTGCCCGCCCACATCGAAGCCCTTGCTCACCCACAGGTCCAGCAGCCGCGCCTTGAAGGCGAGGTCGTCACGGGCGTCGTCGCTGAGGCCGTTGCTGCCGACGCTCTCAGGGGTGTTGAACGACAGCGTGCCGGTGGTATCGGTGGCGGCGAAGTCGCGGATCCAGGTGCCACGCGCCATGAAGGTGACGTCCTCGGGCATCTTCAGCAGCAGCTCGTGGGTACCCTTGAGGTAGTTGGTGAACATATCGCCGCGGTCGTAGTTCAGGTCGCCCTGGTCCGCCACGCCCGAGCTCTGCGCCAGGCAGCCGGAGGGCACGTTGTGCCCGGTCGCCCCCTGGTTGATCAGGTTGCAGCCGCGCGACTCGGTACGCAGGCCCATGCCTGCGGTGATGGTGGAGTCGAACGAGCCGTGCAGGGTTTCGGTTTCGAAGGTGAACCCCATTGCCAGGGGAGTCATGCACGCAATAGCAAGGCCTGAAGCTTTTGTGATTGTTGTTTTCATATCGGCGCTCGGGAAGGTGAAGGATCAACGTTCGCTGATGGCTCGCAGGTTGTCGGAGGTAAAGAAATCGCGTTTCAGGCGTGGGCTGCTGCCTTCCTCGGTGAGCCAGCGGATATCGTTCTTGCCCGCGCCGATCGAGGTCATGTCGAACAGGTAACGGCCATCGATCAGGTTGTACTGGACCTGCGCCTGCACATCACAGGCACCGGTCTCGTACACCGGGATCGAGAAGCCTTCACGCACCTTCCAGATCTGCCCTTGCTTGTCGTAGTCAACGGCCAGCAGCGGGTTCCAGCTGTCCTCGTCGATGTAGAACATGCGCTTGGGGGCCTGGTGGCGCATGCCTTGGCGCACGTTCGCCTCGACCACCCAGACGCGGTGCAGTTCGTAGCGGCGCGACTGCGGCGCGATCGAATCGTTGCCGGCGAACGCCTCTACCTTGGCGGCGGTGTCATAGGCACCGAAGGCGTTGTACGGCACCAGCAGTTCCTGCTTGCCGACCAGCTTCCAGTCGAAGCGGTCCATGGTGCCGAAGAACACGTTCGCCTCATCGACGGTGTACTGGTTATCCAGCCCGATCTGCGGCGCGTCGTAGGAGTACGATGGCATGCGCCGCACCCGCCGCTGGCCGGGGAAGTAGTAGAAGGTCGTGGCCTGCTCACCGGCCACGGCCGTCTGCACCGCCGACTGGCCGGCCAGCGCGGCGGGCTCCAGGTAATTGAAGAAGGTGGCGTTTTCCAGGCGGCCGACGGACGAGAACAGCGCACTGCCCTTCTTGCCCCAAGGCGTATAGAAGAAGGTGTCGGTGGATTGGCGCAACCACTCCCCGCCCTTGCGCGGCGAAATGCCCGAGATGGTTTTCGGGATTTCGACGCCGACGCCGCGGTAACGCATCTTCATGTTCCACATCACCTCTGCACCGGTCGTGGGCAGGGGGAACGGGATGCCCGGCACATGGGCTTCTTCGAGGGCAACGCCGCTGGCGTCGAGCTTGGCGAAGCCAACGTTCTGCCGGGTGTTCTCAGCCACGAAGTTCGGCGCATCACAGGTACGGCGGGTCGGGAAGACATCCATGCGATAGCCCGGAATCTTCTTGAACAGCTCAAGCTGGGCGGGCGACAGCTTGCTCGCGTATTGCGCCACATTGCTCGAATCGATGCTGTACAGAGGCTTGTCGCCCTTGAACTTCCAATACGCCCCGCGCACCTGGCCGTAGCTCCAGCCCGCCCCCTGCGGCCCTGGCGCAGCCCAGGCCGGAATATCCCCGCTTGAACTGGCAGCGCTCTCGCCCCCCAGCGGCGTCAACTTCGCGCCCAGCGCCTCGGCCCCCTGGGGCGCAGCCTGTACCGAACAGATCGCGGTCGAGGCCGCAAGGGTAACCAGCAGCTGCCTGAAAATACGGCGGGCGGATACGACACCTTCCGACCGTGCAGTGACTTCTTTCATTGGAGGATCCTCAAACAAAGGGCTTGGACCGGCTGCTCGACCCTTCGGTGGAAAGATCGGCGCCTGCTACATCCTGATCACGCGACATGATCACTTGACCATGTCGCATGATCAACACGCAAGCCACATGCCAGAATGCCTGAAAGGTGGATTACATGAGATAAATCAGCTGGTTGGAATTATTTATCGGTTAATACGCGACTGGCGCCTGCACCTTACTGGGAAGTAAGGAAACATGTGTTACCAAAAGATGCTTTTTAATAGTGCGCCAAGTGAACAACTCGCCACTTATCGCGCCGAAACTAATATACCTTTCGCTTATTCAACCCCATTATCATCACGAATGATTCGCCCATAAAAAACCGCCCCTGAGGGCGGTAAAAAAGCAGGCTTTCGCCCGCCATGGAGTAATAACAGCTATAAAGCAAATCATCCCACCAGCAATTGAGCCCCACCCCACAACTTAGCTGGGATTGAGCACGGCATGCGAGGACACTTTCCTTGAACGCTGAAGTGCCCCATAGGCATAAAACAACTGCACAATCGAATAGGACCAGGTCAGGAAGGCACAGGTCATGAAGATCATCTTCGTGTCATCGCCTGGAATTGGGAAGAAGTCGTACCGCAGCGCGATCGTCAGCCCCGCCACCCCTCCCAGCAAGGTGGCCAGCGCGTGCAGAGACTCGCCGGCACGTACCAGCCGCCAGATAAAGTAAACCAGGAACAACGTGTAGAACGACCACGTCAAGATATAGAAATAGGGCAGCCACTCTTTAAAACCCGTCGACAGGTAGTAAAAAGCCGTCGCCACAAAAGCGGCCAAAAACAAGATCACGTCCTTCGCCGGTGACGGTTTGTAGTTGTGCGTCACGGCCATCAACCCGAGCATTGCAATAACCGGCACGCCGACCCCGCGGGAAAACGCATCCAGAAAAATGGCGACATTATAATTAGCTTGCCACCCCGTAGCGATGAACGTCGTAAAGTTTGTCGCGGAAATACCTACAATCAAAAACTCCACACCCAGCAGGTAATTCTTACGCCGAATAAATGCAACGCCATAACCCAAGCCACTCACCACCAGCAGCACGCAAGCGATCAACGCAAATAAATCTATGAGTTCCACGATAACAGCCTCTGTTATAAGGGTCGCGCCGTAGTTCTACAATCACGGGCATAGAACAAGCACATCAAATGCAATCAGCCCTTCCTGGCCTTGTCTTTACGCACTTTTCTATCGGTCCAGTCATCCAGCACCTTGGCCGCCGCAAAGGCAGCCTGAACGGCGCACCATTGCAAGGGTTCAGGCAGCAAGGACGGCGTCTTGTGTTGCAGTGCCGCCAGCAGTTCAGGCGCCTTGCCGTTGATTTGTTCGGCAAACAGCTTGCCGATCAACGACTGGGTGCCCAGCCCGTGGCCCGAGCAGCCGGCGGAGTAGTAAATGTTCTGTTTCGCGCCCATGGCACCGATCACCGGCAGGAAGTCGTAGGCACCACTGACGTAACCACTCCAGCAGTGCTTGACGCCCAGGCCCTGCAAGGCCGGATAGCGTTCGCGCAGCACCTGTGCCAATGCCGTGTAGGCATCATGGTCCGGGATATTCGGCGTCTTCGAACCGTAGGCATACCCTAGCTTCTTGACGGTCAACACCATGGTGCCGTGCGCCGTCAGGCGGTGGCTCTCCATGGTGTAGTGCGGCGTGATGATCCCTTCCCGCCCTTGCCAGCCGAGGGCAGCCAACTGCTGCGGCGACAGCGGTTGGGTTTCGATTGCCGACACGCGAATGGCCGCGACCTTGTTGCGCAACACCCCCAGCTGCGGGGTATAGGCGTTGGTGGCCAGTACCATTACCGGGGCGCTTGCACTGCCATGCGCGGTTTTGCAGGTAATGACCGGCCCTTCGCTGAAAGACAGCAACGGTGTGCGCTCATAGAGCTTCACCCCCGCCTCGATGGCCGCGCGCCGCAGGCCGCCGATGTACTTCCCGGGGTTCAAGGTGCCGCCACACTGCTCGGCGGCAAACAGAAAGGCCGAGGGGATGCCCCGCGCACGCATCTCGGCACCGTCCACGAAGCGGCTCACCGCCCCCAGCTTCTGACCCAGTGCCATGTTTTCCCGCAAGCGCTTCTCCTGGCTGGGATGAACACCGGCCCGGAGCACGCCCGAAGGGTTGTAGTCACAGTCGATGCCCAACGTTTTGAATCGACCTTCCACGTAGGGCACCGCCTCGTCATAGAACCTGACGAACTGCGTGGCCTGCTCCATGCCCACGCGCTTGACGAACATATCGTATTCGATACCCATGCTGCCCAGCAGGTAGCCGGCATTGCGCCCGCTGGCACCAAAGCCGGCGAAATCCTGCTCCAGCAGGATCACATCCGCCCCAAGCGCCCTCAGCTCCAGCGCGCTCGACAGGCCGGCAAAGCCGGCGCCGACCACGATGACATCGGCCTGCACATTTGCTTCGAGCGTTGGCTGCAAATCGACCGGCCGCTCCACCCATCCACCCAGGCTACGAAACTTCAACGGTGCTGCACCACCGTGGGCTGCTTTGTTCAACGCATTCATTTACATGGTTCCTGGAAAATCGACTGTGGCTTGCGCCCTGGACCGCCCTATGGAGGCCCAGGCGCGTCAGAACCCCTTGCCCGGCTCGGCGAAATTCGCCATGCCCAGCAGCTCTTGCGGGTCGCGCATCTGGCCATCGATTTCTACCCAGCCCAGCAACGTGGAGCTGGCACTCCAGCCCAGCAGGCGTTGCATTTCTGCTGGGAGCTGGCGAACGCGTTCAACGGGAATGGACAGGAAGTGATTCTCTTCAAGGCGCAGGAAAGCCAGGTCATAGGCCATGGTCAGGCCGGTACGGGGAGCCTCGGATCTGTTGGCGCCGCCGCCGTGATACACCGACCCCATCCACAGCAGCGCCGAGCCGGCCTTCATCTGCGCGGCGACCGTCTCTTCCTGGGTCGGCATGCGCTCGTCATCCCATAGATGACTACCGGGGATGACCCGCGTCGCTCCGTTCTCATCGGTAAAATCCGAGATAGCCAGCATCATCTGCAGGCGGGCCTCACGCCCGTACTGGGGATGGCGCCACAGCGACGTGGCATCGTCACGGTGCAACGGCTGCAGGCCCTGGCCCGGGCCGATCTGGATGGCCTGGGTGATGCTGAGTTGAATATCGGGCGCGACCTCGATGCGGTCGCTCCCGACCCAGACATGGGTAGGTGTTTGCAGGATCTGCCTGGCCGTATCGATGAACAGCGGGTTCAGCGCCACCTCCACCGCCGTGTCGCTGCGCCCTATGATGCGGGCGACACGCCGGGTCTGCGTGCCGGCGAAGTAAGGGTCGACGCCGCAAGGCGTGGCCTTCAAGTAGGTGTCCAGCTCTTCGGTGAGGGCCTTCAGCGTGGCTGGCGAGACGAAGTCACTAATGATGACCCCACCGTCACGCCGGATGATCTCCACCACTTGCTCGACCGAGGCATCGCTGCTGACCGTCGAGAGTTCTCGTGTATCCATCTGCGTTCTACCTGTCTGGTTTTGTCGTTGTTCTGTCCAGTGAGCCTCGGCAACCCGGCTCAGCCCACCCGGTGCCAACCACAGTGTTCGCGACCGTCGTCCTGCGATGACACGGTGGAGAACTCATCATTACCGAACATGGTCACATGATCAAGTCGTTTGATTAAACTAATTTTCGTGCTGTGCTATCCCAGGGCATGGGATTGCATCGACTCATGGATCCAGGCATGACCTTGCGATAGCATTCGTCACCGCCGACACCCGAGCAGAGGGCTGGCGGCACTACCGAATAGGGAGAACTCAATGGCTCGGATTGGCGCTGAAGAGCGCAGGCAGGACTTCATCGAGGCCACCGTCAAGGTGATCGCAGAACATGGCGTGGCCAACGCCACCACCCGGCGTATCGCCGCAGCGGCAGACTCGCCCCTGGCGTCGTTGCACTACGTCTTCCACACCAAGGACGAGCTGTTCTATGCGGTCTACGAGTCCTTGATCAACATGCCGCAACAATCGTTGCAACACGTGCCGACAGGCGCCACGGCCGCGGAATCGGTGGGGGAAATGTTGCGCCAGCTGGTCAACTGGTTCACGGCCCACCCGGAAATGGCCACCACCCAGTTCGAACTGTTTTGCTGGAACCTGCGCAACAACCCGGAAATGGCGACGAAGATCTATGCCGTGTCCCTCGAAGCGGCCCAGCAGGCCATCGTGAAGGTCACTGACGGCGCGCTGGACCAGGCCGCACTGACCACCATCAGCCGCCTGCTCATCAACCTGTTCGATGGCTTGATGCTCGCCTGGTCCGCCCACGGCGACCGCGCGCGCCTGGAGGCCGAGACTGATACGGCCTGCCAGGCGGTAAAGCTGCTGGTGGCCAGTTACTGAGGCACCCGGCGGATGCGCTGTGCTGCGCTTAAGCGCAGCGCATCCGAGCGGCCTGTGACAAGTCACCCGCGAGTGCTTCAACGAGGTCGCTGTGGGAGCGGGTTTAACTGCGAACACCGGCACAGCCGGTGCCCTCCACCGCGTCGCCTGCTTCGCGACTAAAGCCCACCTGGCGGATAGCATGCTCCCCCTGTAGGAGCGGCCTTGTGCCGCGAAAGGGCTGCGAAGCGGCCCCGGCAATCTTGAGGTGTAATCGAGATCCTGGGGGCGCTGCGCACCCCTTTCGCGGCACAAGGCCGCTCCTACAGAAGAGCTGCGCAAGACATGGCGCAAATCAGCATTGCGCCACCCTTCAATGTGCAAATCATCCTAAAACGATAGCGACCTGGTGCATTTTGCACCTTGTCCCGCACCCTTGGCCGCCCTATTCTGGTCAGGTGATCAAGTCAAAAGATCAGTCTCTATAACACAATAATCAGGAGGCGAGATGTCCTCTCACACTGCTCTTCCGGTTGAACCGCTCGATATTTTGATCATTGGGGCCGGTGTGTCTGGCATCGGCGCGGCGGCCTACCTGCGACGCAATCAACCGAACAAGACCTTCGCCATCCTCGAGTCCCGCGAGCGCATGGGGGGTACCTGGGACCTGTTCCGTTACCCCGGCATCCGCTCCGACTCGGACCTGTACACCTTCGGCTTCGACTTCAAGCCCTGGACCAAGGCCAAGTCCCTGGCGGACGCAGCGGACATTCTCGAGTACCTGGACGAAGCCATCGACGAGCACCAGTTGGCCCCCTTCATCCAGTACCAGCAGAAAGTCATCTCGGCCAACTGGCAAAGCGAAAGAGGCCTGTGGGCGGTACGCATCGAGGACGGCCAAACGGCGCAGATCCGCACCCTCGAATGCCGCTGGCTGTTCAGCGCAGGTGGCTACTACCGCTACGACCAGGGCTTCACCCCGCGCTTCGAAGGCACCGAGCAGTTCAAGGGCCAGATCATCCATCCGCAACACTGGCCGGAAAACCTCGACTACAGCGGCAAGCGCGTCGTGGTCATCGGCAGTGGCGCAACCGCGGTCACCCTGATTCCGGCCATGGCCGACAAGGTCGCCAGCATCACCATGCTGCAGCGCACGCCCTCCTACATCATCAACCAGCCGGCCAATGATGGGGTGGCAGCGTTCCTGCGCAAGGTCCTGCCCGCGCAAACCGCCTATTCCCTGACGCGCTACAAGAACGCCAAGATCACCCTGGCCTTCTGGGGCTTCTGCCAGCGCTTCCCCAAGCTTTCGAAGAAACTGCTGCTGTGGCTGACCCGCAAGGAGCTGCCGAAAGACTACCCGGTCGACGAGCATTTCAACCCGCCCTACAACCCGTGGGACCAGCGCCTGTGCTCGGTGCCCGAAGGCGATCTGTTCAAAGCCATCAGCGCGGGCAAGGCCGACATCGTCACCGACCATATCGAGCGGTTCACCGAGTTCGGTGTATTGCTCAAGTCAGGCAGGATGCTCAAGGCCGACATCATCGTCACCGCCACGGGGCTGAACGTGCAGCTGTTCGGTGGCATCAGCCTGTACAAGGACGGCAAGCCGGTGGTGTTGAGCGAGACCCTGGCCTACAAAGGCATGATGCTCTCCGGCGTGCCCAACTTCGCGTTCGCGGTGGGCTACACCAACTCGTCCTGGACCTTGAAAGTCTGCCTGCTGTGCGACCACTTCTGCCGCTTGCTGGGGTTGATGGAACGCAAAGGCTACAACGTCTGCGAACCCAAGGCGCCGGATGGCATCGAAACCCGCCCCCTGCTCGACTTTGGCGCCGGCTACGTGCAGCGGGCGTTGGACAGCATGCCGCGCCAGGGCCCGTGCGAACCCTGGGTGATGTCGATGGATTACTTCCGCGACGTCAAACTGCTGCGCCGCGGCACGGTGGCCGACAAGTGCCTGAAGTTCACCGCAGTGCCCAATGCGCCCTTGCACGCCGATGTTCAGTTGCAGCAGCAAGGTAGCCGCCGATGAACACCGATCGTTTCTGCGAACTGCCGGGCGAACGCAAGCTCTGCTATCGCAGCCATGGCGACGAAACCGCCCCGGCAGTTGTGCTCATCGTCGGCCTCGGGCTGCAGCTGACCTACTGGCCGCAAGCGCTTATCGACGGGCTGGTCGAGCAAGGCTTGCGGGTCATCACCCTGGACAACCGTGACGCGGGCCGCTCGTTCTTCACCGATGTGGCGCCCCCCACGACCCTGCAGCAGTTTCTGCGCAAGCGCACACCCGGCTATGACCTGGGTGACATGGCCAACGACGTGCTCGGGCTCATGGACAGCTTGAAGCTGGCAACGGCTCATGTGGTGGGGATGTCGATGGGCGGCATGATCGCCCAGACCCTCGCCGCGCGTTACCCCGAACGTGTCAGCACCCTGACCTCGATCTTTTCCACCACAGGTTCGCTGCGCGTCGGCCAGCCGGCGCTCAAAGCCCTGTTCCAGCTGCTGCGCCGTCCACCGCGCAACCAGCACGAAAGCGTGCGCGACTACGTGGACATCATGGGCCTGATCGGTTCGCGGCTGGAGTGGAACGAGCCGGCCTTGCGTGACTACGCCACACAGGCCTGGCCGCGCGGTGGTGGTGAGGCCAGCAACCTCGGCACCGCCAGGCAGATCGGCGCGATCATCAACTCCGGTGACCGTACCCAGGAGTTGCGGCAGATTCGCTGTCCGACGCTGGTCATCCATGGCGACAAAGACCTCATGGTCGCCACCAACGGCGGCTTCGCCACGGCGTCGGCGATTCGCGGCGCCAACCTGGTGCTGCTGCCCGGGATGGGCCATGACTTGCCGTCGTGCCTGTCGGGCACCTTGCTGTCCCTGCTCACGGGGCACATGCGCTAGCACAGATTTTTTAGGGGCGCGTCGCTTGGTCGCCCCTCTTTTTATTCCGCTGGAGGCTTTTCGCAACACGCTTGAGCAAGACCCAAAACAACAACATCCCGGCCTGTACGTCACCGCCAGGCCCACATCACACGCCTGAGCCGTTAACCGCGGCCAGGTGCGGATGCTCCTCCACTGCCCTTTCAACAATGACAACAATTGAGCAAGAGGTACGTATGGAATTCAAGTTCTTACTCCCCAGCAAAATCGTGATGGAACCCGGCCTGCGCGAGCGCACCGGTGACCACCTGCGCGAACTCGGCCTGGCCCGCGTGCTGATCGTGACCGATGCCGGGGTCAAGGCAGCGGGCCTGCTGGACAGCGTCTACGCAAGCTTGGACAAGGCCGGCATCGCCTACGAGGAAGTGGCGGACATCAAGGCCAACCCGCGCAGCGAAGACATCAACCACACCGCCCAGCGCTATCGCGGCACGGGTATCGACGGCCTGCTGGCCGTGGGCGGCGGCAGCGCGATGGATGCGGCCAAGGCCATCAGCCTGCTGCTCACCCACGACGGCCGTATCGAAGACTACGAAGGGTCGTTCACCCTCACCCAGGCCATCCCGCCTATCGTCGCCATCCCGACCACGGCCGGCACCGGCAGCGAAGTGACCTGCTTCTCGGTGATCACCGACACCGCCCGCCACTTCAAGATGAACGTGCTGGACTACCGCATCGGCCCGATACTGGCGCTGCTAGATTCCCACATCACCGACACGCTGCCGCCATCGATTGCCGCCGCGACCGGCATGGATGCCCTGACCCATGCCATTGAAGCCTACACCTGCCGCGTGGCCAACCCGATCAGCGACGGCCTGGCCCTGCATGCGATCCGCCTGATCAGCCAGCACCTCAAGGCGGCCGTGCAGGAGCCCGACAACCAGGCAGCCCGGGAGCAGATGCTGGTGGCCAGCCTGATCGCCGGCATGGCCTTCGGCAACGCCGACGTCGGCAGTGTGCATTGCATTTCCGAAGCCATCGGCGGCATGTACGACACGCCCCACGGCGTGGGCAACGCGATCTTCCTGCCCTTCGTGTTCGGTCACAACCGTGATGCCGATATCGTCCGCCATGCCCAGGTCGCCTACGCGTTGGGGATCGACCCCACGCTGTCGCCGGTCGATGCCGCCGAGGCCGCCGTCGGCCATCTGTTCCAGATGAGCAAGGATCTGGGCATCCCTCGTTTCGCCGAGGTCAAGGGCGTGCGCGAGGACGACTTCCTGACCATCGCCGAAAAGTCCAAGCAGAACTTCTCGGACGCCAGCAATGCCAAGGCGATGTCCGTAGAGGCCTACCACGACATCATCACCACCGCTTACCACTTCGTCGCGTAAGAGGGCACCGTCATGAATCAGTCAACCTCAGGCGCCTCGTTGAGGCGCACCCTGGGCCCGTTTTCCGTGCTGCTGTTCGGCCTGGCCTTCCTGGCCCCACTGATCGTCTTCGGCACCTATGGCGTGATCACCCAGGCCAGCGGCAACACCACGGCCATGGCCTACCTGATCGCTGCCACCGGCGTGGTGTTCACGGCCTTGAGCTACGGCCGATTGGTCAGGGTGTTCCCGGTGGCAGGTTCGGCCTACACCTACACCCGCAAGATGCTCAACGCCAACCTCGGCTTTATGGTGGGCTGGGCCGCCCTGCTCGACTATTTCTTCATCCCGATGCTGATCTGGCTGCTCGGCGCCAGCTACCTCAACATGGCGTTTCCCGAGGTGCCCCAGTGGGTGTGGATCACCGGCTTCATCGTCAGCACCTCGCTGCTCAATGTGCTCGGCATCCAGGTGGCCAACCGCTTCAACGTGCTGTTGATGGTGGTGCAACTGGTCATCATCGTGGTGTTCATCGGCCTGTGCGTGCACTACATCGTGGCAGCCAACGGCCCGGGCGGGCTGCTGTCGGCCAAGCCGTTCTTCAACCAGGACGTGCCGTTCGCCACCAGCATGGCCGGCGCCGCCATCGCCGCGTATTCGTTCCTGGGCTTTGACGCGCTGTCCACGCTGAGCGAGGAAACCCGCGACCCTGGCCGCACGCTGCCGCGCGCCATCCTGCTGGTCGCCATGATCGGCGGTTCGGTCTACGTCGGCTCCTCGTACTTCATGTACCTGGCGCACCCCTCCCCCACATTCGAGCTGGTGGACGGGGCCGCCTTCGAGATTGCCCGGATGATCGGCGGCGACCTGTTCTTCGCCGTGGTCCTGGCCGGGATCATCGTCGCCCACTTCGCGGCGGGGATGTCGTTCCAGGCCAGCGTGGGCCGGCTGCTCTACGCCCTCGGCCGGGACAACCAACTGCCCCGCCGGCTGTTCGGCGCGCTGCACCCTCGCTACAAGACGCCGGCCTTCAACATCCTGCTGTGCGGTGTGTTCGGCACCGCCGGGTTTGGCTTGACGATCGCCACCGCCACCTCCCTGGTCAACTTCGGCGCCTTCCTCGCATTCACCGCCGTCAACCTGTGCGCCTTGCGCCTCACCTTCGATGCGCGGGTCAAGGATGGCGCCGGATTGCTGCGTGGGGTGCTCTGCCCGCTCATCGGCCTGGTCACAGCCGGGTGGATGCTGGCCAGCCTGGATAAAGACGCCCTGATCATGGGCAGTTGCTGGCTCGGCCTGGGGCTGGTCTATCTCGCCTGCCGCACCAGCCTGTTCCGCAACCCGGTCCCCGACGCCTTGGCGTAGCGACCCTGCTTCCCCTCGAACGCTCTGACGACAATCCCAAGGCAGGCCACAGGCCTTGCCGTTCAAAGACGAGAATCGACATGCAAACAAAGCTCCTGATCAATGGCGCCCTGGTGGCTGGCGAAGGCGACGACCTGGCCGTGTACAACCCGTCCCTGGGCAGCGTCCTGGTACACACCCACGAGGCCAGCCGTGCCCAGGTGCATGCCGCGGTGCAAAGCGCGGCTGCCGCCTTCGACGCCTGGTCGCAAACACCGCCCAAGGACCGTGCGGCACTGCTGCTCACCCTCGCCGACCGCATCGACGCCCTGGCCCCTGAGTTCGCACGCCTGGAGGCGGACAACTGCGGCAAGCCGTTCACGGCCGTGCTGCAGGACGAACTGCCCGCCGTGTCGGACGTGTTCCGCTTCTTCGCCGGCGCCGTTCGCTGCCTGCAAGGCTCGGCGGCGGGCGAGTATATCCCGGGGCACACCTCGATGATCCGCCGTGACGCGGTCGGTGTCGTCGCCTCCATCGCGCCGTGGAACTACCCCCTGCTGATGGCGGCGTGGAAACTCGGCCCGGCCCTGGCCGGCGGCAACACCGTGGTGCTGAAGCCCTCCGAGCACACCCCGATGAGCACCTTGAAACTGGGGGAACTGCTCGCCGAGATCTTCCCCGCCGGGGTGGTCAACATCGTCCATGGCCGCGGCGCCACGGTGGGTGAACCGCTGACCAGCCACGCCCAGGTGCACATGGTGTCGCTGACCGGTTCCGTGCGCACCGGCAGCCGGATCATCGAAGGCACCGCCGACAGTGTGAAGCGCATGCACATGGAGCTGGGTGGCAAGGCCCCCGTGCTGATCTTCGACGATGCCGACATCGACGCCGCCGTCGAGGGCATCCGCGCCTTCGGCTTCTACAACGCCGGCCAGGACTGTACCGCCGCCTGCCGCCTCTATGTGCAAAAAGCGGTCTACCCGGAATTCGTTCGCAAGCTCGGCGAAGCCGTGTCCAGCATCCAGTGCGGGCTGCAGGACGACCCGGCAACCGAAATGGGCCCGCTGATCACCCAGGAGCACCTGGAGCGTGTCGAGGGCTTCGTCAACCGTGCCCGGGAACTGCCCCATATCGAGGTAGTCACGGGCGGCAAGCGCGGCGCGGGTGCCGGGTTCTTCTTCGAGCCCACGGTCCTGGCCGGTACCCGTCAGGAGGATGAGGTGGTGTCCCGAGAAATCTTCGGCCCGGTGGTCACCGTCTCGTCCTTCGAGGACGAAGCCCAGGTACTGGCCTGGGCCAATGATTCGGCCTACGGCCTGGCCTCTTCGGTGTGGACCGCCGACGTGGGGCGCGCCCATCGCCTGGCCGCCCGCCTGCAGTACGGCTGCACCTGGGTCAACACCCACTTCATGCTGGTGAGCGAGATGCCCCATGGCGGCGTGAAGCTGTCGGGATACGGCAAGGACCTGTCCATGTACGCCCTGGAAGACTACACCGTGGTCCGCCACGTGATGTTCAAGCACTGACCGCCCCACCACACCCCATCATTGCAAGAGGTTATGCATGAACAACATAGAGACGTTCGAAAGGCTCGAGTCCAACGTGCGGATGTACTGCCGCGACCTGCCGCTGGTGTTCGATACCGCCCAGGGCAGCAAAATCCGCGGCGAGGATGGCCGCGAGTACCTGGACTTCTTCGCCGGCGCCGGCGCCCTGAACTATGGCCACAACGACCCGCGCATGCGCGATGCCTTGATCGCCTACCTGTCGGCCAACGGCGTGGCCCACGCCCTCGACCTGCACACCACCACCAAGCGCCAGTTCCTCGAGTCGATCGAGCGTGACCTGTTCCAGCCGCGCGGCTGGGACTACAAGGTGCAGTTCACCGGCCCGACCGGTGCCGACGCCGTCGAAGCTGCCTTGAAGCTGGCGCGCAAGGCGACCGGGCGCACCAAGATCGTTTCCTTCTACGGGGCTTACCACGGCATGACGGCCGGCGCGCTGGCGGTCACCGGCAACCGCACCCGCCGGGGCCCCGGGCTGTCCAACGACGTGGTGTTCGTGCCGTACGAAGATAGCCCTTACGGTGAGTTCGACAGCATTGGTTTCCTCGAGCGCCTGGCCAACGACCAGGGCAGCGGGTCGGAACTGCCGGCCGCCGTGATCGTCGAGTCGGTGCAGATCCAGGCCGGTGTCTACCCCGCCTCCAACCTGTGGTTGCAGCGCTTGCGCCAATGGACCCGCGAGCACGGAGTGGTGCTGATCTGCGACGAGATCCAGGCCGGCTGTGGCCGCACGGGCGACTTCTTCGGTTTCGAGCGCTCCGGGATCGTGCCGGACCTGATCACCTGCGCGAAATCCATCGGTGGTTTCGGCCTGCCGATGGCGATCGTGTTGATCCGCGCCGGGCTGGATGTGTGGCAGCCTGGCGATCACATCGGCACCTTCCGCGGTAACCAGCTGGCCTTCCTGACCGCGCAGATCGCCCTCGGCTATTGGCGCGACGCGCAGTTCCTCAAGCTGCTGACCGACAACAGCGCGGCCATGACCCGTGCGGTTGCCGGTTTCGCCGAGATCCCGGGCGTCGCCTCCGCCCGCTCGCGCGGGATGATCGCCGGCATCGATTTCGGCCGCGGCAACGTGGGCTTGGCCAAGGATGCCCAGCAACGCGTGCTGCAAGCGGGGGTGCTGGTCGACCGCTGCGGCCCGAACGGCGAAATTATCAAGCTGATGCCACCGGTGAACACCCCGACCGACCAGCTCGAACAGGGCCTGAACGTCTTCGGCGAGGCGGTCGCGGCAGCGCTTCGCCAGTAACTGCAGGGTACAGGCGTGCGCCCCGGGCGCACGCCACCTGCTCACCTGCGGGCAACCCTCGCCCAGCGACAGGAACACGAGCCAATGAGCACCCACGCTTCAACCGTTCAGAACGACCTGGCTTCACTCATTCACCCCAACACCAACCTGGCCCTGCACCGAGAAGTCGGGCCGCTGGTGATCACCCGTGGTGACGGCATACGGGTCTTCGATGAGCAGGGCAATGCCTACCTCGAAGCCATGTCGGGCCTGTGGAGCGTTGCCCTGGGCTTCAGCGAACAGCGCCTGGTAGACGCCGCCGTCGAGCAGTTCAAGCAACTGCCCTACTACCACAGCTTCAGCCACAAGACCAACGCACCGGCGGCGGCGCTGGCCGCCAAGCTGGCCGCGCTTGCGCCCGGCGATCTGAACCATGTGTTCTTCACCAACTCGGGTTCCGAGGCCAACGACTCGGTGGTGAAGATGGTCTGGTACGTGAACAACGCACTGGGCAGGCCCGCCAGGAAGAAATTCATTTCCCGTCAGCAGGCCTATCACGGCGCCACCGTCGCCGCCGCCAGCCTGACCGGCATCCCGTCGATGCACCGTGACTTCGACCTGCCGGCCATCCCGGTTCATCACCTGACCTGCCCGAACTTCTACCGCTTTGCCCGGCCAGGGGAAACCGAAGAGGCCTTTTCGGCGCGGCTGGCGGTGGAGCTTGAGCGTTATATCCTGGCCGAAGGGCCGGAAACCATTGCCGCGTTCATCGGCGAGCCGGTGATCGCGGCGGGCGGCGTGATCCCCCCTCCCCGAGGCTACTGGGCGGCGATCCAAGCGGTGTGCAAACGCTACGGCATCCTCGTGGTGATCGACGAAATCATCACCGGCTTCGGCCGGCTTGGCACGATGTTCGGCGCTGAGTTGTACGGTATCCAGCCCGATATCATGGTGGTCTCCAAGCAACTGACCTCGTCCTACCAACCCCTGGCGGCCGTGCTGGTGTCCGATGGCATCCATGACGTGCTGGTAAGCCAGAGCCAGCGCTTGGGGGCATTCGCCCATGGCCTGACCTGCACGGGCCACCCGGTTGCCACCGCCGTAGCCCTGGAAAACATCCACATCATCGAAGAGCGCGACCTGGTTGGCCATGTCCAGCGCCTGGCCCCGGTGTTCCAGCGCCGGCTGCGTGACTTTGAAGACCACCCATTGGTGGGCAACGTGCGCGGCGTCGGGCTGCTGGGCGGCATCGAGCTGGTCGCCGACAAGGCCACCCGTCAGCCGTTCGCCTCACCCGGTAGCTTGGGCGGCTACGTGTTCAAGCAGGCCCACAAGCACGGGCTGATCATCCGCGCCATCTACGACACGATCGCCTTCTGCCCACCGCTGATCACGACAGAAGACGAAGTGGATGTCATTTTCAGCGCCTTCGCCAAGACCTTGGACGACGCGACCGGCTGGGCCCGGTCGCAGAACCTTCTGTGAATACAACAAGAAACCAGGAGTGATGAATCATGCAAAACCCAGTTGATGCCTGTTCAGACTTTGACGTATCCGTCGTGGGGCTTGGGGCCATGGGCACGATCATGGCGCAAGCGTTGCTCAAGCAAGGCAAGCGGATAGCGGTCTGGAATCGTTCACCCGACAAGGCACAGGCGCTCGTCGCTGCCGGCGCCCACCTCTGCGACAGTGCGCACGCCGCGCTCGCGGCGAGCCCGGTCACCATCCTGGTGCTGCTGGACAACGCAGCGGTGATTGAGGTTCTGGGGTCTGCCAGCGTGAACCCAGCACTGGCCAACCGCACAATCGTCAATTACACCACCGAATCTCAGGAAGAGAGCATGGCGCTCCAGGCGCTCGTCAACCGTGCGGGGGGGCACTACGTCAAAGGCATGATCGTGGCCTACCCGCGCAACATCGGCCACCCCGAAAGCTACTGCATCCATACCGGCGAGCAGGAAGCCTTCGAGCAGCATCGCGCACTGCTGCAAGTGCTGGCCGGCCATACCCTGTTCCTGCCCTGGGAAGAAACCTACGCGTTCGCCGCCGTGCTGCATGCACATTCGTTTGCCGCGATGGTGGCGTTCTACGAGGCCGTGGGCGCCAGCCAGGCGTTTGGCATGCCCGCTGCCAGCATGGCCCGGTTGATCCTCGACACTTCGCGTTTTTTCGTCGCCGATGCACTTGAAGACGCCGTGCGGCGCTTGGAACAGCAGGATTTCGCGGGTGACCAGGCCAGGCTCGACGTGCACGCCGGTGCCTTCGCAGAGATTGGCCAAGCCATGCAGGCGGGCGGTGCCTGGACGCCGGTGTTCGACGCCGTGTGCCAGGTTGCTCAGCGGGCAACATCGATGGGTTACGGCGATCAGGACATCGTGGCTGCCACCCAGGTGTTCGCGGTGTGACGTCCATGCACCTGTCATGGGATCGCATGAGGGCCACCAGGTGCATGCCGACAGGTTTGCAGCGCCCATGAGATCAAGCGCCGCGCGGGCGGCGCTCGATCTCAAGAGCGCTGCAAGACTCCCGCCGAACACTTGGCGGCCCTCACGCGAACACCTTGAAAAGGATGGCCTTCACAGGCCGCACAAAAGGGTTGTTTTGTGGCGCACTTTATCAAGCTTTTGCCGGCGCCACGGACCAGACTCCACAGCAACAACTACAACAAAAACGCTGGAGGTTCCCATGAGCCGCTTTGGTTTTATCCTGGCTACCCTGACGCTGGCCATGTTCCTGACTGCCGTCTATGCCCCCAAACCCGCAGTCGCCAATCGAACAGCGGCAGCGCAAATGGGGCATCCGATTGCGAGCATTGGCGAGATCTTCAGGGGCTACTAGGCCACAAGCGCTACGGTCGCCTGCGCCCTCTTCCCAGCAGCCGTGGCTGACGCTGTATGCCCTGGGCCTTCTGCCAGTTCAGCGGGCTCATGTTGTGCCAGCGATGAAAGGCCCGGCAAAAGCCACTGGTGTCGGAATAGCCGAGCAGCCTGGCCAGCTCGCCGATATCGGCCGAAGGCCTGGCCAGATACGCGTGGGCCATGCGCTGGCGAACGTCTTCCAGCAACTGCTGGAACGACAAGCCTTCACGCGCCATGGCCTGGCGCAATTGGTCCGGGCTCAACGCCATGATGCTGGCCACCTTTTGCGCCGTGGCCCTTCCGCTGGGCAGCAAGTGCTGCAGCAACTGCTTGATCTGGCTGGCCAGTTCATCGCTGCTCAACGGCTCCAGGCGCTGCATGCTCCTCACGACCAAATGCTGCAACGCTTCATCGCCGGTGGCGCACGGCTGCGCCAGCACCGACGCCTCGAACACCAGGGCCAGGCCAGGTGCATCGAAGGTCACCGGCATGCCCAGGGCCTGCGCATACAGCGCGGTATCGGCACTGGCCGAATGCCGTAGCCAAATGGCAGTGGGTTGCCAGTGGGGGCCCAGCAGTGCGCGCATCATCTGTATCCCTGCCGCACAGGCCAGTTCTTCTGCCTGGCGCACGCCAGGCGCATCGGCCTGATGCACGTGGTAGCTGAGGATCACCTGCCCGTTTTCATTGCTCAGCCCCACCTCGGCGGCGGCATTGTACAGGGCGTAATGGCTGCACAACTGCAGCAGCGCGTCGCCGACCGTGCGGGCATTGCGCAGCACGTGAAGCAGGTCGCCGAACACGCTCGAGGCCTGGAACAAGCCATAGTGCAAACCGAACAACGGGTTCCCCGACTGTTGGCTGCAGGCCTGGAGCAAGGCGCAATACTGCTGGTAGGGGAACAGGTTGTCCTCATCTTGCAGGCTTTGCAGCGGCAAGCCGATCTGCTTGAGCATCCGCGCAGGATCGAGCCCTTGCCGGGCGGCGAACTCATGGAACCCGACAAGGCTGAGCGCGCGAACCAAAGGCACGGTGGTCATGTTGGCCAGGCCCTCGCCGGTGGCGGCGCGGCATCCTTGGCATGCTGATCGTCCGGCCCACGCTGTAGCTGGCGCCTGCATTGTTGCGCACTGATCCCATGCCAACGGCTGAACGCCCGGGAAAACGCGCTCAATTGGGTGTAGCCCAGCAGCTCTGCCACCTGCGTCAGGCTGATCGAGGCATCACGCAGCAAGCGCATGGCCATTGCCTGGCGCGTCTTGTCCAGCAGCACCTGAAAACTCGTGTTCGCCATCAGCAGGTAACGCTGCAGACTGCGTGGGCTCACATTCAGGTCCAGGGCGACCTGCTCGATCGTGACCCGCCCGTGGGGCATCCGACTGCGAATCAGCTTTTGAACATGCCACGGCAGGTCCTGCACGGTGATATCCGCCAACTCCTCCTGTAGCTGGCGCATCAGTTGCAGGAGCCGCTCATCTTTTTCGCCGAGCCCTACGTCCAGCAGCGACGGGTCGAACACCCAGGCGTTTTCCCGGTTGGCGAAACGCGGCGTGACACCCAGCAGGCCGCGGTAGGCACTTGGTGGTACATCAGCGGATGCGTGGCGCAGCAGCAAGCCGCGAGGGTGCCATTGGCCTTTGAGCAGGCTATGCATCAGTTGCGCGGTCATCCCCATCGCCAACTCCACGGTCTGCCGTATGCATGGAAGATCGGCATCGGTGACCTGGTACAACAACCGTGCATGGCCGGCCTGGCGTTCGAGGCGAAACTCCGCTGCGCTGCTGTGCACGTGGGAATAGCGGCTCAATGCGCTCAGCACATCGCCCACGGTGCCCTCGTTCTGAATCACATGCAGCAGGCTGCCGATACCGCGCATACCGTGCTGCAGGCCGAACTGGAGCCCGAACAACGGGTTGCCGGAACGTTGCGCACACACCTCCAGCAGGGCGCTGAATTGCCGAGCAGCGAAGGTTGCATCAGGATCGGCAGGGCCAAGTGAGCACTCTGCCAGCAGGGCATGGGCATCCAGCCCTTGCGCCGTGGCGAACTCGTCAAAACCCAGTAACGCGGTACCACGGATGTAGGACGTCATCGCAGAAGCCCAGGGCTAAGTGGCGGTGGTGCGTATGAACGCGCGGCTTGCCTGTATTTTGGCGGATAGTGTGAAGCTTTTGTACGCCTGGATAGCACAGACTTCAGCGGGCCAGCGGCTGGCCGCGAGGGTGACCACGCATCCCCCCTGCGGTCGGCCGCTTTGTCGTTCATGGCCTAGGCAGCACCCTTAGCCCGTGCTGTCGGCCGCCGCCTCTTGTTGCCGTGCCCATTCGCGCAGGACGAACTTCTGGATCTTGCCCGTGGCCGTCTTGGGCAGCTCCACCAGCGAAACGTGGCGCGGTGCCTTGAAGTGCGCCAGGTGTGCACGGCACCAGCGGATCAGGTCTTCACCGGTGATACTGGCCAGAGCACCACCACGCAGGGTGACAAAGGCATGGGGCGTTTCGCCCCAGCGTGAATCCGGGCGCGCCACCACGGCAGCCTCGACTACCTCGGGGTGCTGGTAGAGCACTTCCTCGATTTCCAGCGAACTGATGTTCTCGCCACCGGAAATGATGATGTCCTTGGCCCGGTCCTTGATTTCCACGTAGCCGTCCGGGTGCAGCACGGCCAGGTCGCCGGTGTGCAGCCAGCCGCCGGCCAGTGCGCTGCGGGTGGCCTCGGGGTTGTCCAGGTAGCCTTTCATCACCGTGTTTCCGCGCACCACCAGTTCCCCCAGGGTGAGGCCGTCGGCCGGCACCGGCCGACCGCTGTCGGTATCCAGCACCGTGGCCTCTTCGAGCATCGGGTGGGCAACGCCCTGGCGGCTCATGAACCGGGCGCGGGCCTCCAGGGGCAGCTCGTCGACACCCGGCTGCCACAGGCACAGGGTGCTGGGGCCGTAGCTCTCGGTCATGCCGTAGGCGTGGGTGATGCTGAAGCCGCGGGCCTCCATGGCGGCGATCACCGCGCTGGGTGGCGCAGCGCCGCCGGTGATCACCGCTACCGGCCCGCTCGGCGCGCCGGCGTGCTCGGCATGGATCAGCATCGACATCACCACCGGCGCGGCGCTCAAGTGGGTCACACCATGCACGGCAATCGCCGCATGGATCGCTTCGGGCTGGACCTTGCGCAGGCACACATGGGTGCCACCGGACAGGGTCACCGCCCAGGTGTGGCTCCAGCCATTGCAGTGGAACATCGGCAAGGTCCACAGGTAGACGCTGCGCGGCCCCAGCTGGAAGATCAGCGCCCCGGCGCAGGCATTGAGGTAGGCGCCACGGTGATGCAGCACCACCCCCTTGGGGTCGCCGGTGGTGCCGGAGGTGTAGTTGATGGCGATCGACTGCCATTCGTTCTGCGGCGCGCTCAGCGGCCTGGCCGGGTCGCCCTGGGCCAGAAAGCTCTCGTAGTCCAGGTCATCGGTCAGCTCGCCCTGCCCGGCCGCGTCATCGTCGATGCCCACCAGCAATGGCGGTGTATCGAGCATGGCCAGTGCCTGCTGCACCACCGCGCCGAACTCACGGTCGTAGATCAGCACCTTGGCCGCGCAATGGCGCAGGATGAAGGCAATGCTGCGCGCCTCCAGGCGGATATTGATGCACACCAGCACGGCCCCCGCGCCCGGCACGCCATAGTGCGCCTCGAGCATCTCGGGGATGTTCGGCGCCAGGATCGCCACCCGTTCGCCCGGCTGCACGCCGACCCGCTCCAGCGCACTGGCCAGGGCCCGGCTGCGCAGGTGCAACTGCTGGTAGCTGTAGCGCCGCTCGCCATAGACCACGGCATCGCGCTGCGGGTACACCTGGGCAGCGCGCTTGAGGAACGACAACGGTGACAGCGGTACATGGTTGGCTGCGTTGGGGGCAAGCTCGTGCTCGAAGGTCGGGTGAGTCATCACTGCCACTCCATCGACAGGTTATCCAGGCATTGAAGGTACATACACATCTCCTGCTTATTGTTGTTCTCGCCTCAGGCTTGGGTCCGGGTCAGCTCACAGGCTGCTGCACAGATGCCCGCCATCGACCACGATCTCGGTGCCGCTCATGGCCCGCCCGGCATCGCTGGCCAGCAACAGCAAGGCGCCGTCCAGGTCCTGTGGCTGGCTGAAGCGCCGGCTTGGGATACGCGCGCGCAGCTTCTCCCCCGCCTCGCCGGCCAGGAACGCATCGTTGAGCTCGGTCATCACGTAGCCCGGCGCCAGGGCGTTCACCCGGATGCCATGACGCGCCAGTTCCAGGGCCATGGCGCGGGTCAGGTGGGCCAGCCCGGCCTTGGCCGCCAGATAAGGGCCGACCGCGCCGGCCACGCGGCTGGCGAGGATCGAAGTGACATTGATCAGGCTGCCGCCCTGCCCCGCGGCGACCATCCGCCGGGCGCACTCCTGGGCCACGGTCCAGGCGCCCTTGAGGTTGGTGTCGAGCACCCGGTCCCAACTCTGGTCGTCGCAGGCCAGCAGCGGCTGGCTGTCGCTCACCCCGGCGTTGTTGACCAGCACATCCAGCGGGCCGGCGGCGTCGAGCACCCGGCACACATCGTCGCGGCAGGTCACATCCAGGGCCAGGGCCCGGGCGCGACCACCGGCCAGCTCGATGGACTCGACGAGACTCTGCAGCGGCGCCAGGCGCCTGGCCGTTACCACCACTTCGGCGCCGGCCGCCGCCAGGGTGGTGGCGAAATGTCGGCCAAGGCCGCTGGAGGCGCCGGTCACCAGCGCGCGGCGCCCATCGAGGGCGAACAATCGGGCAAGGGTCGGCTGCATCAGTGGGCTCCCTGGCGCTGGTCGAGGAGTTTCTTCGCCAGGCTCATGCGGTGCACTTCGCTCGGGCCGTCATAGATGCGGAACGGGCGAATGTCGCGGAAGATCCTCTCCACCACGGTCTCCCCGGTCACTCCACGCCCGCCCAGCACCTGCACGCAACGGTCGACCACCCGCCACAGCGCCTCGGCGCTGATCACCTTGGCCATGCTCGAATCGACATTGGCGCGCTGGCCCTGGTCGAGCACCCAGGCGCAGTGCCACACCGCCAGGCGCACCACATGCAGGTCCATCATGTTGTCGGCCAGCATGAAGCCCACGCCCTGATGCTCACCCAGCGGCTTGCCGAACGCATCGCGAGTGCGTGCGTAGTCACAGGCGATGTCATGGGCCCGTCGCGCGGCACCGAGCCAGCGCATGCAGTGGGTCAGGCGCGCCGGTGCCAGGCGCACCTGCGCATAGCGGAAGCCCTTGCCGATCTCGCCCAGCACATCGCTGGCCGGCACCCGCAGGTTGTCGAAGCGCAATTGCCCGTGGCCACCGGTGAAGCAGCTGTCCAGGGTATCCAGCTGGCGTTCGTGGACGATCCCTTCACGCTGCATGTCGGACAGGAACATGGTCGCCGAGCCATCTTCCATGCGCGCCATGATGATGGCGAACCCGGCGCCGTCGGCCCCGGTAATCAACCATTTGCGGCCGTTGATCAGGTAATCGTCGCCATCGCGGGTTGCGGTGGTGCGCAGCATCGACGGATCGGACCCCGAGCCCGGCGCGGGTTCAGTCATGGCGAAGCACGAACGCACGTGCCCCTGGACCAGGGGCCGCAGCCAACGGTCCTTCTGCGCTTCGGTGGCCACCACGTCCATCAGGTGGATGTTGCCTTCGTCCGGGGCATGGATGTTCAGCGCCACCGGGCCCAGGGGCGAGTAGCCGGCCTCTTCGAAGACGATGGCCTTGGCCGCGTGGCTCAGGCCCAGCCCACCCATTTCGCGGCTGGCGTGGGGCGTCAGCAGGCCTGCGGCCTGGGCGCGGGCCTGCAGGTCCCGACGCAGGGCGTCGCTGGGGCCGTGGCCATCCTGGCGGGGGTCGTTTTCCAACGGGATGACCTGTTCGGCAATGAAGGTGCGGGTTCTGGCCTGCAGTTCGAGCAGTTCGTCTGGGAGCGCGAAATTCATGGGTTTCCTTCTTCGTACGTGTCGGTCTTGAAACTAGAGCTCGCCGCGCTCAGCGCACGGCCTTGGGGTTACTGATCGCCAGCCGGTCGAGCGTCACCTGGCGCAGCGTCTCGACCAGAGCGCAAGCGCTGTGCGGGGCGTCATGGCGACCTTGGCGAATCGCCCGCGCCAGCTGGCTTCGGGCTTCCTGCAACGACGGCGCGGGCGCATCGATCAGTGCGGCCAGGCGCGTCTGCTCCTGAAGGCTGACGGCGGCGTCCAGGCGGTTTTCCCGGGCGGCGATGGCCATGGCGTTGGCGATCATCAGCGTCGGGTAGCGCAGCTCGCCGGGCAGTGCCGGCAATAACTGCTCCAGCAAGGTCTGGCGGGCGATTTCGAGTAGTTCATGGGCGTGCGGCTGGGTCATGGCGCATCGGCTCCGGTGATGTTCAGGATGTCGAGTTCAAGTTCGGGCAGCAGGCGCGCGGTCAGTGCCAGCTCCAGGGAAGGCTCTTCGCCGGACAGGTGGCGCTGCCCCTGCTGCAGCGCGATCACCGCCCAGCGCAGGGTCGCCATGACCTGCCAGTAGTGCAGTTGGCGGGGCTCGATCCACAGTGGCGAGACCTGGTGGTAGCCACGCAGGAAGTCCGCCAGCTGGCCGATGCCGCCGGCTTCCAGGTCGGGGCGGGTGAAACGCCAGCAGGGGGCGGTGAACCAGCCCAGGTCCTCGCAAGGGTCGCCCCAGCCGGTGAATTCCCAGTCCAGTACCGCCTCCAGCCCCTGTTCACTGGCCAGGTAGTTGCCGGTACGGTAGTCGCGGTGCAGCAGGCACAAACGGCTGTCGCGCGGGGCATGCAGCTCGCACCAGCGCAGGCCCCACTCCAGTGCCGGATAGGCATCGTCGAGGGTGTCGAGGTAACGCCGGTAGGCATCGACGGTGGCCAGGGCCGGCGAACGCTGGGGCACGGGCAAGAAGTCCAGTGCCGCGCTCGGCGGGCGGATCTGATGCAGGCGCGCCAGGTTGGCGCCGAGCTGCTCTGCCAACCGGGCCTGACCGTGGGCGCCCGCTCCTGCGCTGAGCAACCGCCCGGCCGCGACACCCGGCACATACTCCATCAGGAAGAACACCCGCCCGTGGACCTGCGTATCACCGCACAGCCAGAGCGGCCGCGGCACTTTCACCCCAGCCTGGTAGGCCACCTGCAACACGGCGAACTCCTGGGCGCGGTCGAGGCTTGCCGGCAGCGCGGACAGCGCGTCGCTGCGCAACACCCAGCGCCGGGCACCGGCCCAGGGGCCGCCCTCGATCAGTAGTTCAAGCAGCCAGTTTTCCTGGATGGCACCGCCGCTTAGGCGCTTGCGGGTTTGCATGACAACGCGTGTTGCCGTTGCCTGCTCGCGGATGAAGTCGACAAGGCGCTGCTCATCGGCCGAGACCGCGAGCGCGTCGCCTGCCGGACAAGTCGTAGAAGAACTGCTCATGAATCAATGATCCTGCCTTCGGT
The DNA here is from genome assembly GCF_003208145.1 of Pseudomonas sp. RV120224-01b. Classification (NCBI taxonomy): domain Bacteria; kingdom Pseudomonadati; phylum Pseudomonadota; class Gammaproteobacteria; order Pseudomonadales; family Pseudomonadaceae; genus Pseudomonas; species Pseudomonas sp. RV120224-01b. Next base: position 225,000 of record NZ_QKMQ01000007.1, read on the forward strand.
TTCAAGTGGGCAGGTCAGCTAGAGCAACGCCTGGGCCAACTTTGCCTGGATCACCTGCAGGCCTCGTCATACCTGGCCTGCAGCGGCTCACGGGAAAGGCTGGCGAAGCGCTGCATTGCATAGATGAAACAAATTAGTTCAGGATGGAAACACTTCAATTCTGAACAGGCGCCGCCATGCACTCCCCCACCTCCCAGGTCGTCGTGCTGATCAGCCACCTGCAGCGCCCCCGGCAACGCAGCCGCCTCGCGCAAATGGTGGCCGCGCTCGCCGCGGACTACCTCGACACCCACATCGAAGTGCTCGACACCTCGGTGACCGAGGCGTTGCAAGCCGCCCGCGAACTGGAATTGCGCGGCGAAGCCGACGTGTTCATCTGCGCCGGGGCCACTGCCGCCTACCTGCGCAAGCACCTGGCGCGCCCGGTCCTGACCATGCGCGTGGGCGGCGATGACCTGCTGCGGGCGCTGGGGCAGGCGCGCGAGCATGCCTCGCAAGTGGCCTTGCTCAGCTACCACCGCATCGACCAGGGCCTCCAGGCCATGGCCGCGCTGTTCACGGTGCAGGTTCACCAGGCCGCCTACACCTCCCTGGAAGAGGCGCGCCAAGCGGTCGAACAGGCCGCCCGGCTGGGATGTCGCAGCGTCATCGGTTCGTCGACGGTGGTGGAGCTGGCGGAACAGGCAGGCCTGCACGGCGTGCTGTCGCTGAGCGAAGACACCGTGCGCAAGGCGCTCGAGGAGGCCCTGGGCATTCTCGACAGCCAACGTATCGAGATCGCCAAACGCCGGCACTTGAACGCCGTGCTGCAACACATCCCCACCGGTGTGGCGGCGGTCGACAACCAGGGCGTGGTGCAGTCGCTCAATCCGGCCCTGGCCCACCTGCTGGATTTGCCACTGAGCGCAGCGCTGGGCCGTCCGCTGCAGCAGTTGTGCCCGGAACTGGACCTGGAGCAGGCGTTGGCGGAGGGTGGCGAAGAAAACCGGGTGATCCGGCTCGGCTCACATGCAGTGGTCAGCAACCTGCTGCCGATCCTCGAGAACGGCCAGCGCACCGGACTGGTCCTGACCTGCCAGGACACCACCGCCGTGCAGCGCGCGGACCAACGCATCCGCTCCACCCGCCGCCCCGGCGCCTTTACCGCCCGATACCGCCTCGAGCAGCTCGACGGCAACAGCCGGGCCAACCGCGAAATGCTGCAGCTGGCCAGGCGTTTCGCCGCCAGTCATTCAACCATCCTGATCACCGGTGAAAGCGGTACCGGCAAAGAGTTGCTGGCCCAGGGCATCCATAACGAGAGCCCGCGTCGACAGGGCCCCTTCGTCGCCATCAACTGCGCGGCATTCCCCGAGTCGCTGCTGGAAAGCGAACTGTTCGGCTATGAGGAAGGCGCCTTCAGCGGCTCGCGCAAGGGCGGCAAGCCCGGCCTGTTCGAAGTGGCTCACCGTGGCACGCTGTTCCTCGACGAGATAGGCGACATGCCCGTGTCACTGCAGACGCGCTTGTTGCGGGTACTGCAGGAGCGCGAGGTCCTGCGCCTGGGCGGCACCGAGCCGATCGCGATCGATGTGCGCATCATCGCCGCCACCCATCAGGACCTGAGTGCTGCGATACAAGATGGCGATTTTCGTACCGACCTCTATTACCGGCTCAACATCCTGCGCCTACAGACCACTCCATTGCGCGAGCGCCCCGAGGATATCGCCCTGATCTGTCGAGGCATCAGCCAGCGCCTGCTGGTCCAAGGTCAGCCGCCCGGCGCGGCGGAGGTGCCAGGCGCCCTGCTGCCTTACCTGGCACGTTATGGGTGGCCAGGCAATGTGCGTGAGCTGGAGAACGTGATCGAGCGGGCGATGCTCTCGGCCCGCGAACTGCTGGGAGAGCGCGGCGTAGATGAACAGTATCTGGCGCGGGTGCTGCCCGAGCTGTGCGAAAGTGTCGCGCCAACCAGCCGTGCCAGGCCCTCCCGGGAGTCGGACCTGCACAGCATCGGCAAGGCCGCCCAGCTGCGGCATGTGCAGGAAACCCTGGACAACTGCCAGGGCAATCTCGACGAAGCGGCGCGGCAGTTGGGAATCAGTCGGACCACGTTATGGCGAAGGCTCAGGTCAGTGCGGTGAATCAACTACTTTGCCACCCAACGGCCAATCACCGATCAAGTATCGTTCCGCGTCGACGGAAGACGTTAGTCACGAGCGCTCCAGTACGGGCGTGGGCCCGCCCAGTTTCCAGCCACTGCACCCTGGAGACGCACTGACGCCCACCGCATACCACATCGATGACTAGCCGAAATCGCCATTCTCGATCGCGTATCCTACTGAGGGTATCGAGGGGTATTTCTGGGGGTACATTTCTGCTTCTGCAATCCAGAAGTCCTGCCCTAGAGCCATGTCCAAATGTTCTTTGGGGATCCGGATAGTCTGTGAGTGGCGATGCCTTCCTGCGCACCGGGCCTGTCCTTGGTTGATCTCCGCTATCCCCCTGAGATGCCTCGTGGAAAGCAGCCATCGGCCCAGAGCTGACGATCAGCACTGATAGCCGATAGCGGTCGCAATCACCCGCTCGTTCTTTGACGAGCGCGTTGAGCTCGACGGTTGAGTCGGGCATTTTGTTGCCCGTTCATCTGCTCGAGTGCACCTCGATGACCTGAACAGCTTCCAAAGAGTACGGCCCAGAAAAGCTGGACCCTATTGGAGAGGTCCCTATGTCTACCGACCCGAGTTTTCAAGATCAACCGCAAGGTTCAGACCCGTCAATGCCTGATCCTGATGGGAATGATCCTACCCTGGATCCCGATGACCCCAAGAAATACGATCCTCTGAAGAAGCCAGACCTTGATCGTCCAGAGGACTGGGACGACCAGGAACGGTTGCCTCCGGAAGCGGATGAACAGACGCCTCTGTCCGATGACAGGCGTTGAGCTAAGTGGATCGGGTGCCGGGGCGGGCAGCAAGCTGGAATGGCCAATGACGGTGGTTCTCCCATCCACAGCCCGGCACTTCGGTTTTACCTTGGCTTCACAGCTCACTCAGGAGTCAATGTGATGCCACGCGGTGACAAGGACAAGTATACGGACAAGCAGAAACGCAAGGCCGAGCACATCGAGCAATCGTACGAGGACAAGGGCGTAGGCAAGGACGAAGCCGAAGCGCGCGCCTGGGCCACCGTGAACAAACAATCCGGTGGCGGTGAAAAGCCGGGAGGCTCGGGGAGCAGGACTCCGGCGCGCGAGAAGAAGACCGCACGCACGGATTCAGCCAAGCGCGCCGCCGAGTCTCGCCAGGGGCACTCACGCGCTTCGCGCGCGTCGCTGGAATCGCAAAGTAAGGAAAGCCTTATGAAGGAGGCGCGCAGTAAAGACATCACGGGGCGCTCGGGCATGAACAAGGCCCAGTTGATCGAAGCCCTGCGAAAACAGGGGTGATCGAGGAGGGTCGGCACAGCGTGAGGCTCGCTCGCCTCACACTCAGCGCCATTGGGTCATCAACCTGCCCCGCTCCACGCTCAGGCTTTGCCGTATTCCCCGCCAAGCGTCAACCGGCCCCGTCCAATGCCGAGTGGGAGATCTGAGGATCAACGAACAGGGCAAGGTAGCGGCGGTAACCTTCAGGAAGATGATCTTCAGCGTGCCGGTGGTGCAAGCCAACACGGCTCACTGCGCAGCAGGTGACTTTGTTTGAGCTGCCAGTGGTCGATGATGTTGTACGCCGCGCGGATGCCAGGAAAAGTCCAGACGCTCTTTGGGAGAACCAAACATCCTGGCATTGTGCTCGCTGATCTCATGCTCAGGGGTCGCTGGGGTAATGATTCGAGGCACTCGCTGCTCCGGAATTGGGCTCCGCGCTACGGGATGAGCCTGGAGCTGAGTTCGGTAGAGCAAGCGATGGGACATGGAATTCAATTGGATTGATATCCCGCACCGCTCGTCGTTTCTACCGCAGATTGAAACCAACACATCGGGGCAAGGCCTTTCGAACCGGTATGACCGTTCTCAACTGCAGGAGCTTCTACCATGCGAGACTTTCCTACCCCACCCTTCCCTTCGCAGCATCAAAATGTCCCTGGCTCACAGCGCAAGATGGAGCCCTACCCGGATTGTGGTGAGCAGTCGTATACCGGCCACAATCGACTCGTAGGCAAGATTGCACTCATCACCGGAGCAGACAGCGGCATCGGACGGGCAGTAGCGATTGCCTATGCCCGTGAAGGAGCCGACGTCGCCATCGCTTATCTGGATGAGCATGAAGACGCGCAAGAAACTGCGCGCTGGGTCGAGGCCGCAGGCCGTCAATGCCTGCTGTTGCCCGCAGATCTGGCGCAGAAACAGCACTGTTACGACATCGTCGAAAAGACAGTCAGCCAGTTCGGGCGTATCGACGTCCTGGTCAACAACGCAGCGTTCCAGATGGCCCACGAAACCCTGGAAGAGATCGACGATGATGAATGGGTGAAAACCTTCGATACCAATATCACCGCCATCTTCCGTATTTGCCAGGCGGCACTGCCTTCCATGCCCAAGGGCAGTGCGATCATCAATACGAGCTCGGTCAATTCCGACGATCCATCCCCCAGCCTGCTTGCCTATGCCGCGACCAAAGGGGCCATTGCCAACTTCACTGCCGGTTTGGCTCAGCTGTTAGCCAAGAAAGGCATCAGGGTCAACAGCGTCGCGCCAGGCCCTATCTGGACACCTTTGATTCCGGCAACCATGCCGGACGAGGCCGTCAAGAACTTTGGTTCCAGCTATCCGATGGGGCGGCCGGGGCAGCCGGTCGAAGTCGCGCCGATCTACGTGCTGCTGGGCTCCGACGAGGCCAGTTACATCAGTGGCTCACGTTACGCAGTGACTGGCGGCAAACCGATCCTTTAGCGAAAAGAGGCTCGCCGTGCTGGCGAGCCTCAACCTCCTTAAGCATTGAACCGTTTCTTTCTGCGTGTACTCAGCCAATACGGAGCCCGGCATTACGCGCCTAATGATTGTGAAAATTGTCCCAGAACGTGTAGATGCGCTGCTCCCGCTCCAGCCACGCCAACAGTGCGGGCAGGCGGCTGCGGATACCATTGATATTGAAGGTGGCGAACTTCAGCGCTTTCATGCGTCAGGGTCGCTCACGTGAGCCTGTACGGCATCTTCCAGTGCCCGGATATGTGCCTCGTCGGCCAGTGCCTTCAGCGCCAACCAGTCATCCCAGTCAATCGCACCGTCGTCCCGTAGCGCCTCAGCGGTGCGAACCAGTTCATGGTGGTAGGCATCCGGCGATTCGCGCCTGTAGCTGATGTCGTCGTACTGCGCGTACCAGGCTTCGCGTTCAGGAATACTGCGTTCGATGCTCATGACGGCTGCCTCATTCTATCCCTGCTAGTGAGAGCCCGATTGCCGCGCAATGTTCAACTGCAACGGTCAGCCGCTCAGCCCCCCTACCGCTGAAGTAGTGCATTGGAACTTCTCACCCCTTCCGAGACGTCCCACATCCACACCTGGCGAAAACGGAGACTGAACGATGAGTGCAAAACTGAGTGGCAAGCGCGTAGCCTTTCTGGTCACCGATGGCTTCGAACAAGTGGAGTTGACCGGCCCCCGTGAAGCCTTGCAGAAAAACGGGGCCGTGATTGACATCCTGAGTGACAAGGAAGGCACTGTCCGCGGCTGGAACCATGACAAGCCGGCCGACGAGTTTGCGGTGGACGCGACGTTCGACAGCGCCCACCTCGACCTTTACGATGCCATCGTGCTACCGGGTGGGGTACAGAATTCCGACACCATCCGCCTGATACCTGGCGCCCAGAAACTGGTGAAAAGCCACAACTCGGCCAGCAAGCCGCTTGCGGTAATCTGCCACGGCGCCTGGCTGCTGGTATCGAGTGGACTGGCCAAGGGCAAACGGATGACCAGTTACAAGACCTTGCAGGATGACATTCGCAACGCAGGTGGCCACTGGGTAGATGAAGAGGTAGTGGTGGACGGCAACCTGATCACCAGCCGGATGATATCCCTGCCTTCAGCGAGCAATTGATCAAGGCCCTTGCTGGCTAGCTTCCTGACCCGAGAACTGGCAAACACATGGTTTGCCAGTTCAACAAGCCTGCGCCGCTTGCCCCGGTAGGGCAGGCATGTCGAACTGTGGAAGACGAGCCGGGGCAACAGATGGATGCAGGTGCGGCAGGCAAGCGCCCACGGCAGCCAGGCTCACGGTTTCTTTTCCACGTCCCTCGGTGCTTTCGCGGGGCCTTGCGGGTCCACTTGAGGGTCATCCAGGTCCGGAGAGTCCGGGTCGAACCCCAGGTCCTGATCAGTCGTTGCATGATCGGAAGAATGGGGGCCTTTCTGCAGCTGATCGTCGGATTTTTTCATCATCTGGTCTCCGAAGTGTGAGTTGTTCACCGTCACTGTCTTGCCCCTTTCTTAACAACGCCATGGCGTGTTCTTGAAGCCGTCAATGGGAGTCCTCCCTGTCCGGCCCCGCTTCGTTGTGTTCCCCCAGTTGCTGGTACCGCTTTCGAAGCGCATGGAGTTCAGCAGGCCCCATATCCTCAAGGTCGAGCAACGCCTTATGCGCCCGCTGGGTAGTGCGCAACAGTTCGTCAAGTTTGATGTGCATCTCGTCGCTATCACGGTTTTGGGTATTCTGAATCAGGAACACCATCAGGAATGTGATGATGGTGGTCGACGTGTTGATTACCAGCTGCCAAGTGTCGTTGAAATGAAACAAGGGCCCGCTTACGCCCCAGGCAATGATCAACATCAAGGCGATAACGAAGGTCAACGGGCGTCCGCTGTGGTTGGCCAGCCTTTGTGCAAAACGATCGAACTTCATGACTAAACCTCCATCACCCTGGACGCTATGTGATAAACACTGGCATCCGGTGGAGGATGGCAACACCGGTAAAGTTCCGTTTTTGCGTGGCCTTCCACTCGTCAATCCTGCTGAACCCTCTTGTACTACTACGAGTCGCTATTCATAAGTACAGGGTTGATGGGCCGTCGTGCTACTACGACACCCCTAGCCTGGGCCAGGCCCGTAGCGATTGCGAACGCAACAACGGTGTGTGGCAGACCCATTGAGGGCGTCACCCAAGCCAGATGCGTGACGGGTGAGTTTCCACATAAACCACGTCCTGTCGCTCTCCCGTCTCACATCTACAGGCATCTGGCCTCACGGCGAAATCGGATCACTCGCCGGGAATGTTTCATCCAGTGCATTATCGACATTGGACTCTTTCGACTCAGCCAACTCACCACACTTGCAGTCGCTCATACGACAGGGCTCGCCGTTGCGATGGCCCTTCGCACAGGCTTCGCAGCAATAGGCCTTGCCATCCTGGACCAGAGCATTGGCATCCACGGTGCAAGAACAATGGGTGCAGGAACAGCGTTGCTCGTTCATCTCGTCTCTCTCCCTTCGTCATCGGGTACCACGTCATCGGTCCACGGCTCGCCGTCCAGCGGCGCGGAGCGGGCCAGTTCGGCCTCGTCCAGGCCAAAACCACCACCGATCTCGTGGGCCTCCACCTGGCGCAAGGTCTTGTCCGCCGGGCCGCCGCTGCCAGGCTCATCCGGATCGCGGGCACCTGTCTCATCGAGCAGCGTATCGGGGCTCAGGTCATCGAGGGTGACATTGTCCTCGTGCAGGCTGTCGCTCAGCGCCTCGCCGCCGGTCATCCCACTTTCGGCGACACGCCGGGGCGGATAATCCTCGGCGATCTCCCGCGCCGGACGCTCGTCGCCAACTCGTCCTTGGCGTTCATCGCGGCGTTCGCTGAAATCCAGCTCGTGGACGCTGCCCATGCGGTCTTCGGTGTCGTCGATCTCAATGGGCGGTCTTGGGTCATCGGGTGTGGACATGAACGTTCTCCGTCTGTGGGCTTAACTCGGTCGACTCTCCCCGGCGGCAAATGATTCAGAGTTTCTGCCAGCCCCACCCCTCGCATTTTTTGAACTCCTCGCGCCACCGCCGCCTCCCAATCCTGAGACCCGCGAACCCTTCCGGAGCCCGTCATGGCCAAACCCCTGCAGGAGTACCAGCGCAAGCGCGACTTCAATGCCACGCCCGAGCCGGCCGGCAAGCGCGCCCGCCCCCGCTCGGCCCATGCACTGCAGTACTGCATCCAGAAGCACGATGCCAGCCACCTGCACTACGATTTTCGCCTGGAGCTCGACGGCACACTCAAGAGCTGGGCCATCCCCAAGGGCCCCTCACTGGATCCGAAGGTCCGGCGCCTGGCAGTGCATGTGGAGGATCATCCGCTGGATTACGCCAACTTCGAAGGAAGCATCCCCGAAGGCCACTACGGCGCCGGCGATGTCATTGTCTGGGACCGGGGTGTGTGGGAGCCCGAAGGCGACCCACGTGAAGCATATGCAAAGGGCAAGCTGCGCTTTCGCCTGCAGGGCGAGAAACTGTCAGGGGTATGGAACCTGTTCCGCACCCACCTGGCCGGCAAGAAAGAGCAATGGATGTTGGTCAAATCCCATGACGGACAGGCGCGTAGTGAAACGGACTACAGCATTGTCGAGGCACTGCCGGACAGCGTGCTGAGCGAACGCACCCTGCCCCCGCGCAGCCCGGCCAAGGCGACCACCACCAAGCACAAGCGAGCCAGCCGCAAACCCCTGCCGGATACGCTCCAGCCGCAACTGGCCACGTTGGTCGACTCCCCACCTAGCGGCGATTGGCGCTACGAAGTCAAGTTCGACGGCTACCGCATCTTGGCACGTATCGACGGTGACGACATACGCCTGTTTACCCGTAATGGCCACGACTGGAGTGCGAAGATGCCCCGGCAGGTCGAGGCGCTCAAGGCTCTGGGCCTCGACTCGGCATGGCTGGACGGCGAGATGGTAGTGGTCGACGACAACGGCGTGGCCGACTTTCAGGCCTTGCAGAACGCCTTCGACACCGAGCATGACGAGCGCATCACCTACTACCTGTTCGACCTGCCTTGGCTGGGTGGCGAGGACCTGCGAGAGCTGCCGCTGCAACAGCGTCGCGCCACCCTGGCCGGGTTGCTGGAAGGCCATGCATCGCAGGTACTCAGGTATTCCGCCGATTTTGAGGAGCCCGTCGAGTCACTGCTCGACAGCGCCTGCCGGCTGGAACTCGAAGGCTTGATCGGTAAACGTGCCGACAGCCCCTACGTTGGCCGGCGCAGTAGTGACTGGGTCAAGCTAAAGTGCAAGCAGCGCCAGGAATTCGTGATCGTCGGCTACACCGACCCCAAAGGCAGCCGCAACGGCTTCGGCGCCCTACTGCTGGCCCTGCACGACCACGGCAGCGGCCAGTTGCGCTACGCCGGCAAGGTCGGCACGGGTTTCAGCGCTGCCACCCTGGATAGCATTCACGCCCGCCTCAAGCCGTTGCAAACCGACAGATCGCCCTTGCCGAAACCACCTACCGGTGCCGAAGCGCGCGGCGTGCATTGGCTCAAGCCACAGCTGCTGGCAGAGGTCGCCTATGCCCAGATGACCCGCGAAGGCATCGTGCGTCACTCGGTGTTCCACGGCCTGCGTGACGACAAACCTGCAAACGCCATCGACCTGGAGCGAGCAATGCCCACCAAGCGCGCAGCACAGACAGAACCCGAGAACCTGGGCATCCTGCGCCTGACCCACCCCGACCGCGTGGTCGACGCAACCACGGGTACCACCAAGCGCGAGGTCGCCCAGTACTACGCTCAGGTCGCCGACTGGCTGCTGCCACAGCTGAAGGACCGGCCTGTAGCCCTCGTCCGGGCCCCGGATGGTCTGGACGGCGAACTGTTCTTCCAGAAAAACGCCGGCCAGCTGCATATTCCCAAGGTGCTCAGCTACAACAAGGCCCAGGCCGGCCAGGCGGCCATGGTGCTCAACCGCGCCGACAGCCTGCTGGGCGCGGTGCAGATGAACACGCTTGAGCTGCACACCTGGAATGCCACCACCAAGGATTTCGATAAACCCGACCGCTTTGTCCTCGACCTGGACCCTGACCCGGCGCTGCCCTGGAAAGCCATGCTTGAGGCCACCCAGCTGACCCTTACCCTGCTCGACGAACTGGGCCTGAAGGTGTTTCTCAAGACCAGCGGCGGCAAGGGCATGCACCTCGTCGTACCGTTGACCCGCCGCGCTGGCTGGGACGAGGTGAAGGACTTTAGCCATGCCTTGGTCAACCACATGGCCGGGCTGTTCCCTGATCGTCTCAGCGCCGTGTCCGGGCCGAAGAACCGGGTCGGGCGGATCTTTATCGACTATCTGCGCAACGGCAAGGGTGCCACCACCGTTGCCGCCTACTCGCTGCGGGCCCGCGAGGGCCTGCCGGTGTCGGTGCCGATCTGGCGTGAGGAACTGAGCCAGCTCAAGGGTGCCAACCAGTGGAACATCGGCAACCTTCACACGCGGCTTGCACAGGTCGAAGACCCGTGGGCCGAAATGGGCAAGACACGCCAGTCGATCACGTTGCGTATGCGCAAGCAGTTGGGTATTGCATGATGGAACTGACCCACTTCGATTCGTTGTTACACCGTTTTGCTCACCGTTCGCAGGCCATCGAACGCGACGCTTCGCTAATAGAACTGATGCAGGCCTTGCAGGGCGAACGGCTCGACGTGCTCCCGTTGCCCGGCCAGGGCTGCACGCTCGAACGCTGGCGCGTCCTGGCGCGGGTCGCCGGTTGCGATCTAAGCCTGGCCAAACTCTATGAAGGCCATACCGACGCCTTGGCGATCCTCGCCGAATGCGGTGCCGCCCAGCATGCCTCCAACGGCATTTGGGGCGTGTGGGCCGCCGAGCCGCCAGATGCCCGGGCATACATCGTCGAGCGGGACGGTGAACGCGTGCGCCTGCAAGGCCGCAAGGCTTGGTGTTCGGGCGCGTTGCAGGTCGACCGTGCCCTGCTCACGGCCTGGGAAGACGACCAGCCTCAGTTGGTGGCCATCGAACTGCCTCATCCCAGCCAGCGCATCCTGGCCGAGCATTGGCACGCCGTAGGCATGGCCGCCACCAACAGTGTTGTCATCGAATTTGACGACTCGCCAGGGCTGGCCATCGGTACGCCCGGGCAGTACCTGTCCCGTCCTGGCTTCTGGCAAGGTGGCGCGGGTATCGCCGCTTGCTGGTATGGCGCCGCCGAGGCCCTGGCCGGCTACCTTCACGAACAGTGCCGCAAACCCAGGCGCGACCCGTATGCTGATGCGCATCTGGGCGCAGTCGATGCAGCCTTGTACGGTGCCCGTGCAGCCTTGCGCGAATGCGCCACCTGGATCGACCTCCACCCTCAGGACGACGCCAGCTTCCAGGTGCGGCGCACCCGCGCCCAAGTCGAGCAGGCGGTCGAACAGGTCATCCAGCATGTCGGCCGGGCACTGGGGGCCACACCGTTCTGTCTAAGCGGCCATTTTGCGAGGCTCAGTGCAGACTTGCCGGTGTACCTGCGCCAGAGTCACGCCGAGCGCGACCTGGCCGAGTTGGGCCGACAACTGACCGGCATGCCGGCGGGAGCATGGCAGCTATGAGCCAGAACTTGATACAGGCTGCGCAAGGGACGCCATGGAGCGCCTGGCAGCATTCTGCTCAGCTGGCCCGCGCCAGCTGGACGCTGCCCGAACAGTTGTGCCCACCCGGAAGGCGCATGGTATTGCTGGCTCCGCACCCGGACGACGAAATCCTCATGGCCGGCGGGCTGCTGGCCAGCTTCCAGGGGCGAGAACAGGACGTGCTGCTTGTTTCTGCAACCAATGGCGAGGGCAGCCACCCACATTCCTCGCAATGGCCCGAGCGCCGCCTGCGTCATCAGCGCCCACTGGAAAGCCGCCATGCCCTGCAACTGCTTGGGCTGGACCTCAACCGCCTCGACTGGCGACGACTCAACCTCAAGGACGGCGCGCTGCCCCACGATGAAGCCTTCCTGGTCAACCACCTGAACCAGTTGCTCAAGCCTGGCGACCTGCTGCTGACCACATGGCGCGGCGACGGCCATTGCGACCACGAAGCAGCAGGTCGCGCCTGTGCCCAGGCTGCCCAGGCCAGGCGTGTACAACTGGCTGAGGTCCCGGTCTGGGCCTGGTACTGGGCAAGCCCCGATGACCCGCGTTTGCCCTGGCCCCGGGCTCACCGCCTGCAGCTCTGCGATGAGCATCTGGCTCTCAAGCGCCAAGCCCTTGCCGCACATGCCAGCCAGTTGCAGCCCGATGGTGATCGGCCACCAGTTGTGCCAGAACAGCTGCAGGCTTGCCTGTTGCAACCGTTCGAACTGATCTTTCTGTCAACGGAGGCAACATGAGCCTGGACGCACAGTACTTCGCCGACTTGTACGCCGGCAGCGATGACCCCTGGGCCTTTCGTACCCGCTGGTACGAACGGCGCAAGCGCGAGCTGACCCTGGCCAGCCTGCCGCGCCAATGCTACGAGCGCGTATTCGAGCCGGCCTGCGCCAACGGCGAGCTGAGCGTTATGCTGGCCGAGCGCTGCGCCAGCCTGTCGTGCCAGGACATCGACGCGACCGCCGTGGCCCTGGCCCGTCAGCGGCTTGCAGGCGTGAGCCACGCCCATGTCGAACAGGGCCACCTGCCGGGCGACTGGCCGGGCGGTCAGTTTGACCTGATCGTGCTCAGTGAGATCGGCTACTACCTGGACCCCAGCGACTGGTTGCAGGTGATCGAGCAGTCGGTGGCCAGCCTGGCGTATGACGGCGGTTTGCTGGCCTGCCACTGGCGCCATCCCATCGCCGGTTGCCCGCAGGATGGCCGCGAGGTGCATGCTCTGCTGGCCCGGCATCTGCCACTTTACCCACTGCTGCGTCACGAGGAGGCAGACTTCCTGCTCGAATACTGGTCGTGTCAGCCCGGCGTGGTGGACCTCGACGAGACCTGCCCATGATCGCCGTCATCATCCCCGCCCACAACGAAGCCCGTCGTCTTGGGCACTGCCTGGCCGCCGTCAAGCTGGCGGTGTCTCAGGCCGAATCTGCGGGCCTGGCGGCCGAGGTTCTGGTGGTGCTCGATCGCTGCGTCGACGCCAGCGCGCGCATCGCCCGCCGCCATGGTGTGCATACCCTGGAACTGGAGGCCGGCAATGTCGGCATCGCCCGGCGCCTGGGCGCGGCGTGGATGATCGAACGCGGCGCTCAGTGGCTGGCCTTCACCGACGCCGACAGTCGCGTGCCCAGACATTGGCTGGTGTCACAACTGCAATGGCACGCGGACGCGGTGTGCGGCACGGTGCATATCGAGCGCTGGCAGCCGTGGCAGAACGCAGCGTTACGCCAGTTGTATCGCAGCCGTTATCAGGCACGTGACGGGCATCGGCATATCCATGGCGCCAACCTCGGCGTATGTGCCAAAGCCTACGAGCGCGTGGGAGGCTTCCAGCCATTGCCGGCGCATGAAGATGTGCAACTGGTGTTGGCCCTTGAAGCCAGCGGCGCACAGATCATCTGGACGGCGGCGCACAGCGTGGCCACCAGCAGCCGGGTGGACAGCCGCGCGCGTCAGGGCTTCGGGGACTATCTCCGCGGGCTGGAGGGGCAGCTACCGTAGCTCAAGAGGCCTTGCGTGGCCGTTTGGCCGCCGGTTTCTTGGTCTTGGTCTTGCCACCGAGGCTGCGTTTGAGCAGTTCGGTGAGGTCGATGATATCGGCGCCCTTCTCCGCCGCCTCGCCCTCGCCTTTGTCCACGGTCTCGATCTTGCCTTTGCTGGCCTTCTCCTCCACCAGGTCGAGGATGGTCTGGCGAAACGCATCATGGTACTCATCGGGCGTCCATTTCCCGCTCATGTCCTCCACCAGGCGCCTGGCCATGTCCAGCTCACGCTTGTCGACCTTGCTCTCGGTCACGCTCTTGTCCAGTTCCAGCGTATCCAGCCCACGCACCTCTTCCGGCCAGCGCAGCGTGATCAATACCAGTGCATCGTCCAGCGGGCGCAGCAGCGCCAGGTGCTGCCGGGTGTGCAGCACGACGGTGGCCAAGGCCACCTTGCCGGTGCTGTGCAGGGTCTCGCGCAGCAAGGCATAGACCTTGGCACCACGACGGTCGGGGCTCAGGTAGTAGGGGGTGTCAAACTGTTGCAGCGGAATGTCGCCGGCGTCGACGAACGAGAAGATGTCGATGGTCTGGGTCGCTTCAGGCCTGGCCTTGCGAATTTCCTCTTCGCTGATCACCACGTAGCGGCCCTTCTCATACTCCACGCCCTTGACGATGTGCTCCTTGTCGATCTCCTTGCCGGTCACCTTGTTCACCCGCTTGTAGCCCACCGGCTCCATGCTGCGCTTGTCCAGCCAGTCGAAGTCCACACGCTCGCTGCGTACGGCGGTATTCAACGAGACGGGGATGTGCACCAAGCCAAAACTGATCGCGCCTTTCCAGATTGACCGGGCCATGGTCCGCTCCTACACATTGAAAGGTTGACCGGGCTGGCTGTAGCGCAGCGCGCCACAGCGTTCGCAACACTGGCAGTGAAGGCCGGCGACTTCACACACCAGCAGGCTGCGCCATTGGCAGCCACGCAGCAGGCAGTAGAGTTTCATCAGCCACCTCCCTGGCCCTCTGGAGTATCCGGGCCCTTACTGAAACTGACTCCAAGGCGCCGCGAAGGTTTATCCGGATTTCCAAGGGGCAGCGGCTCGCCACCGGCCTACCGATGATCGCTCATCACCTGCCCGACCACTGCGCGCATCGCCTGGCGGTTATCCAGGCCCTGTTCACGGGCCAACGCGAAGGCCTGCCGCTGGCGATCGGCACTGCTGCCTTCGCGCAGGATATGCCGGGCCTGAACGAATGATCGCTCGGCATCGGCGGTGTCCGGCGGGCATTGCAGCTGCAACTGCATCAGCCAGCCCTCGGCGCTGACCGGCTGTTGCGCATGGACACCGATGAAGTTGGCCAGGCGGCCCTGACGCAGGGCGCGCCAGTAGTTTTCCTGGCTAATCCAGCGCATCTCGCGGCTGGCGGGGTCGTCGTGGCGGGCCAGCACCTGCCCGACAAGGTGGCGAAACAGGCCGGCGACAGCCAGGGCATCCTCCAGCCGCGGGCAGCCATCGCAGATACGCAGCTCGACCGTCGGAAACCGCCGCGAGGGCCTGATCGCCCACCAGAAGTCGCCGTCTTCGGCCAGGCTGCCGGTCCGTTGCAGCAATGCCCGGTAGCGCTGGTACGCGCTCCAGTCCGGCAACGGCTCGGGCAGCCCCATGTGCGGCCATTCCCCGCACACCACGCGGCGGTAGCTCATATAGCCGGTATCCTCACCGCCCCAATACGCAGACGAGGTACTGAGCGCCAACAACAAGGGCAGCCAGTACAGCACCCGATTGATCACCCGCATTCGATCGATGCCCACCGGTACGCCGACGTGCACGTGCAGGCCATTCAACAGGCTGCGCCGGGCCACCAGCTGGTAATCGTCGAACAACTGGCGATAGTGCGGGGAGCCACGTGGGCGTTGGCGCAGCCACTGGGCGCTGGGGTGGCTCGCCGCGCCGTATAGCCCGGCGCCCTCATCGGCCAGCGCCTGGGCCAGGCGCTGTCGCCGCTCGCCAAAGAACTCACGCGCCTGTTGCAGTGCGTCGAATATGGGCGAAGCGATCTCTATCTGGCTACGGAACATTTCCTCCGCGAACCACGGGCCCAGCGCATCCCGACAACAGCGGGCCACGGCTGCTGACGGAGCCGCCATGACCTGCCCGGTGGCCAGGTTCACCAGCAGGTATTCTTCCTCGATGCCAAACGTGCACTGCCGCGCCACGACGCTATCAACCGCGACGGGTGACGGTCAGGGCCACGGCGGCAATGCGCTCGACCTGCTCGTAACCGGGTTCAAGCAATTGCTCACCGAATACGTCGGGGTCCAGCTCGCGATAGAACCAACTGAACGCAGGCCCTGCCAGGCGCAACCGCATGGCTTCAAGCAGCGCGTCGCGCCCCTCGACGATGGCGACACCGGTGTAGAGCAGCAACGTGCCCCCTGGCGACAGGCGCTCCCGGGCTTGCTCGACGATGCGCAGCGACAGCTCGGCACCCAGTGCGCCGCCGCCGTGGCGGTAGGCGCGCTGTCCGGCGTCGAGCATGTACGGCGGGTTGGCGACGATCAGGTCGAAGATACCTGCGATGTCATTGAGCAGGTCACTGCGCTCGACCGAAACATTGGCCACACCGGCCAAGGCGGCATTGATGGCGGTGTAGCGCAATGCAGCAGGGTTGATATCCACTGCGCAAACCTGCGCATGCTGCGCGGCGCGCGCAATCAGCAACGCGCCGACACCCGTGCCGCAACCAATGTCGACGGAATGCTGCACACGCTCGGGCGTGCTTCTGAGGTGATCGTGGATCAACTGGGCGAAGCGGTAGCTGTCTGGGCCGAAGAACACCGCGTCGCGGCTGTCCGTTGGCCAGGCAGCATGTACCAGCAACAGATCGTCCAGGCTGGACCAGCGTACAGTACTGCGCCACAGCGCCCCCTGTGCTTCCAGCACGCCGGCAAGGCGCAGCTGCTCCAGTTCATCGGGGCTGAGCAGTGACGCGGCGAACGGTCGACTCCAGCCGAACACATCACGCAAGGTACGCGCCTGCTGCGCATCGGCCCGGGCATTGACCCTGGCTTGGGTCGCAGGGGTTACGCAGGTGAAATGATAGCCGTCGGCACGCAAACGGTTACCCAATTGCAGCAAGGCCTCATCGGCACGGATCTGGTCCTGGTCGAGCAGCATCAGTAAAGCCCTCCGTGCATCAGGCCGGTGGCCTTGATGAACGCGCGGGTGGCGTGCAGGCCCGCCGGGGTAGCATGCCGATTGCCGGCCATTGCTTTGATCAGTGCAGCCATGTCCGCATTCTGCGGCGAAAGGGGCGTTTCATCTGCCAACTGCAAGGCGTGCTCCCACTGCCCTGGCGGCACCCGACGCGTTCCGGCGCCTTGCCAGTTTCCAGCGATCCAGTCATACCAGAGCTGCTTTTCATAGGCATCGAACACACCGAACATAGCCGCTGTCGGCCCCTCGATCAGCGACCAGAAGCGGCTCTGTCGGGGATCGGTGTCACGCTTGATCCAACCTTGGGCCTGCAGTGCATCCAGAAACCCGGGCATCGCGCCGGGTTCAGCAAGCCATTGGTTGATGGTGCGTCCTTGCAGACGACAGCGGTCCGAATGCATGCACTGCCCGTAGCTGCGCTTGCGTTCCAGCGCGCCGAACAATTCGGCCTGCAGATCGAACGAGGCGATCAACGACGGCGTGTTGATCCCCAGGTCATTCAGCCGATAGCCGTGCCGTACCCGCTCGTAGAACGCGGCCCCCTGATCGCGCGCCAGCTCGGTGACGCTCTGCGCGGCGCGTCGCGCATGACCACTGGCGGCATTGTCGATGGTCACATGGAGCTGGAAGTAATAGGCGTCGATACCCAACTCGGCCAGCTCATGCGTGGTAATCAGCAGGTGCAAGGGCGGTTGCTCGTAACCCAGGTTGTAACCGATCACTTCCGGCAGGAACCGCTGGCAGTGCTGCCCTAAAGCTAGTTGCAGCGCGCCCTGCAGGTATCGAACGGGGTCAAGCGGGCCTTCCTGCAGGCAACCAAGCCGACTGAGCAAGCGCTGGTAGATCAACACATGATTGCAGCGCGGGTCACCGTCCCCGAGCTCTTCGAGAAAGGTGCGGATCAGCCCATGGAAGCGCGGGTCCTGCCAGTGCCACAAGGCCCCGTGCAGCCATGCGCCATCGACCGCCTTGGTCGGCGCGACCTGCTGCAGGAACCACAAGGCATGGGCACGGTTGGCAAAATAACGACGTGCCCCGCCCTGACGCCGTTGTGCCAGATAGGCCGCATGCTCTTTTGCCACACGGCGTGCATGGGCATCGGCCCATTCCAGGAGTAGCCCAGGATCATCTGGCAGGTCATCGTCAAGCACAAGGGTATTGCGCAGTTGCTCATCCAGCCAAGCCTCGGCGGTCGGCTCTCGCCCCTCAAGCAGCGCGCGATAGCGATGCTCCAGCCCTAAATCAGCCTTGTGAATCCTTGTACCTGCCGGTGTCATCGCCACCATGCCCTGTACCTCGCTCATGGGTTCTGCGGTTTGCTCTCAGCTGGAGGGGCGGTTGCGGGGTCACTGGGTTGCTGCATCTGAAGCGACGGTTTACTCGGGTCGGCATCCTTCGCTGGATGGTCGTTATCGCGGTCGAAGCAACCTCCGAGCAGCGTGAAGCTGGCAGTCAACAACAGCGTGGTGAACAGGTTGCTTTTCATGTCGAGCTCTCGCTTTGTTTGAAGACTTATACCAACGAGTCCAACGCGCCCCCCTGAATTCGTTCTGATTACGACATAGCGGATGAGCGGTGCCCAGAAACGCAGATTGCGCCGCCACGGCGGCCCTGTTTTCAAGAAAAACTAAACCTTCACCCACACCTGCGGTTCAACCGAGTGCGACATTGAGGTCGCGCCAACAGAACGAAGGAGTGAGACATGAACACACCATTCTTGAAAATCGCCGGCGTTACCCTGTTGATGGGCCTAGCGTCGCTGCAGGTGCAGGCAGCGTCTTCGGACGACTTCGTCGATGCGGCCACTGAAGCCGGTATCGCCGAAGTGGTCACCGCCAACCTGGCGCAGGAAAAGAGCCAGAGCGCAGATATCAAGCAATTCGCCCAGCAAATGGTCACAGACCATACCAAAGCCAATCAGGAACTCGGTGATATCGCCCGCAAGCTGGACATCAGCGTGCCCGACGAAGCAGCGCTGACCGACAAGGTCAAGAAGATGATTCTCGAATGGCGCGAGGAGTCCTTCGACCGGTCATACGTCAATAACCAGGTCGACGCGCACGAAAAGGCCGTGGAGCTGTTCAAGAAAGAGGCCGCCTCCTCCGACAAGCCGGAGCTGAAGGCCTTCGCCAGCGACAAGCTTCCAACGCTGCAACACCATCTGGAACAGGCCAAGGCACTGCAAGCCACCACCGGCAAGTAACCCACACGTCACCGCACAATCCCAGGGGCCGCCCTGCGGCCCTGCCTTGAGCCATCTGGAGGTGGGCTCCCCATGAATGATCGAATCATCGAACTGTTCACCGACACCACATTCTTCGGCATTTCCATCCTCAACCTGCTGGTAGCGCTGTGCGTTGCTGTGCTGACGTTCCTGATTGCCAGAGCTGTCATCGGCCTGTTGATGCGCAGGGTGCAGCGCTGGTCCGAACATGACGGGGCAATGAGTCAGGTGCTGGCCAAGGTACTGGCCGGTACCAGTAACAGCCTGCTGCTGCTCGCTTCGCTGCTGGTGGGTCTGAGCATGCTGGACCTGCCCGAGCGCTGGTTGGGCCGGGTCAGTAGCTTGTGGTTCGTGGTCGCTGCGCTGCAGATCGGCCTCTGGGTCAATCGCGCCATCGCGCTGGGCCTGACCCGCTACTTCAGCCGGCACAGCGCCGACGGCCTTTACCAAGGCAGTGCGCTGGCCACGCTTTCGGCCTGGGGCGCGCGCGTGCTGTTGTGGTCGGTGGTGTTGCTGGCCATGCTGTCCAATCTGGGCGTCAATATCACCGCCTTCGTGGCCAGCCTGGGTGTGGGCGGCATTGCCGTCGCCCTGGCCGTGCAGAACATTCTGGGTGACCTGTTTGCCTCATTGTCGATTGCCGTCGATAAACCCTTCGAAGTCGGCGACTTCATCGTCATCGGCCCACTGGCCGGCACAGTGGAACATGTCGGGCTGAAGACTACACGCATCCGCAGCCTGGGCGGTGAGCAGATCGTCATGGCGAATGCCAGCATGATCAGCAGCACGATCCAGAACTACAAGCGCTTGCAGGAACGACGCATCGTGTTCGAGTTCGGCTTGTCGTACGACACGCCCACCGAGGCGGTGAAACAGGCGCCCGCCATCGTCGAAGAGGCGATCAGGGCCCAGCAGCAGGTGCGTTTCGACCGCGCTCACTTGCGTGGCTTTGGCAAAGAGGCGCTGGAGTTCGAATGCGTCTATATCGTGAGAGACCCTGGCTACAACCTCTACATGGATATTCAACAGGCCATCAACTTTCACCTGCTCGAACGCTTTACCCGAATCGGCGCCAAATTTGCCGTGCCAGTGCGTGCCATCAAGGTGACGGCGATGCCGCAACCCCTCGTTCAGTCTCAGGCACTGTGACGGCGCGTCGCACTTTGGTCCGTGCGAGCAGTCTTACCTGTATCCCCGCTCGTCCATTGAAGGCTGTCGAGCCTATAATCGCTGCCACTGCTCACTTTCGGTTCGCACAAGGCTCGTGCCCATGAAATCGTCCAGCAAGCCCACGCTCGCCTCGCCGCAAAACCCTGCGCTAAGCCCCAGCCATCTGGACTTTCCAGTGGTGGGTATCGGTGCATCGGCCGGCGGGCTGGAGGCGGTCCAGGCGTTTTTCCAGCACGCCCCCGAAAACTGCGGCATGGCGTTCGTTGTGGTGTTGCACTTGTCGCCGGACCACCAAAGCCAGGCCGACCGCTTGATCCAGCGCGTCACGCGCATGCCGGTGTGCCAGGTAAGCGAGCCGGTACCGATCGAGCGTGATCACGTCTATGTCATTTCGCCGGCCAACCGCCTGTCCACCAATGACGGCTACCTGCGGGTCAGCCCGGCCAGGCGCAGCCGAGGCGACCACGTCGCCATCGACCTGTTCTTCCGCGACCTTGCTGATGTGCACAAGGACCATGCGTTCTGCGTGATCCTTTCGGGCAGCGGCAGCGATGGCGCAGTGGGCCTGTCGCGCATCAAGGAACAGGGTGGCGTGACCCTTGTGCAGTCGCCCGATGACGCCCAGTATCCTGACATGCCCAAGGCCGCCATCGCCACCGGCATGGTCGACCTGATCCTTCCGGTGACCGAGATACCGGGCAAGCTGGTGGAACTGTGGCGCTCGGCTCAGAAGGTCAAACTGCCGGAAATCGAGGATGACAGCCTCCCGCCGCCGCTAGGCGAACGCTCAGGCGACCCAGCCCAATGCGACCCGCTACTCGACGACATCCTCGCCCGGCTGCATGCCAGCACCGGCCACGACTTCCAGCACTACAAGCGCGCGACCGTCCTGCGCCGGCTTGAACGTCGCCTGCACGTCACCGCGCAGACCGACCTTGCCGGTTACCGCGACTACCTCGAGCGGCATCCTGAGGAGTCTCGCGCCCTGTTGGCGGACATGCTGATCGGGGTCACCAACTTCTTTCGCGACCGGGACGCCTTCGAAGCGTTGCAACAACAGGCGATGCCGGGGCTGGCCAACGACGACAGCGAGGATCCGCAGCGCGAAATACGCATCTGGTCGGCGGGGTGTTCATCCGGCGAGGAAGCCTATAGCCTGGCGATGATGGCAACCGAGCAATTGGCGATGGAGCAGCGCAGTGCCAAGGTGCAGGTGTTCGCCACCGACCTCGACGAGCGCGCGATCAATGTCGGTCGGCTGGGCGTTTACCCCGATGCCATCGCCACCGATGTTCCCACGGCCAGGCTGCGCCAGTTCTTCATCAAGGAAGATCAGAATTACCGCGTACGCAAGGACATTCGCGAAAAAGTGCTGTTCGCCCGGCACAACCTATTGTCCGATCCACCGTTCTCTCAGTTGGACCTGGTGGTATGCCGTAACTTGCTCATCTACCTGGACCGGGAAGTGCAACGGGAAATCCTGCGGCTGTTCCACTTCGCCCTGCGCAAAGGAGGTTACCTGTTCCTGGGCAGTTCGGAATCAGCGGACGTGGCGACCGACCTGTTTATTGCCGTGGACAAACGCCATCGCATCTTCCGCGCCAGGGAAGTAGAACCGGCGCGCCGCCCGGGGCGGCTTCAGACGCCCGACACGCAAGCAGTACGCGCCAAACCCAAGCCCCTGCGCAAGCTGTCCTATGCTGAAATCCATCACCGGGCGTTGTCCAGGCGCACACCGCCCAGCCTGATCGTCGATGGCGATGGCAACATCTTGCACATGAGTGATGGCGTCGGCCGCTTCCTGCGCCACGCCGGTGGCGAAGTCAGCCCCAGCCTGCTCAATCTGGTACTCGCGCCGCTGCGCCCTGCCCTGCGCAGTACCTTGTTGCAGGCCCAGAACACCGGCCAGCCAGTCAGCTCGGGCGCTGTGATCACCACCGTCGACGATCAGCGCGTCGAAGTCCAGTTACAGGTCCTGCCCCACCAGGACGAACCCAGTGGCAGCGAATGCCTGCTGGTGGTTTTCCAGGTTCGCGAAGCTGATCCCCACAACCCGCCTGCTATTCAGCAAACCGAAGGCATGGTGTTGAGCACCTTGGAGCGCGAACTGCAGCGTACCCGTCAGCAGTTGCAGGAAACCATCGAGCAGTCGGATATCTCCAGCCAGGAGCTGATGGCCTCGAACGAAGAAATGCAGGCGGTCAACGAGGAGCTGCGCCTGGCCAGCGAAGAGCTGGAAACCAGCAAGGAAGAGCTGCAATCAATCAACGAGGAATTGCTGACGGTCAACTACGAGCTCAAGACCAAGGTCGATGAAACCGACAAGATCAACGACTACCTGAGCAACCTGATCGCCTCCACCCAGATCGCCACCGTGTTCGTCGACCGCAACCTGCACATTCGCTGGTTCACCCCCAGGGCCACCGATATTTTCAGCATGCTGCCGGTCGACACCGGCCGCTCGCTGCTGGACATCACCCATCGCCTGGAGTACCCAGGCCTGGCGGACGATGCGCGTGCGGTGATCGAGCGCGAAACCACGATCGAGCGTGAAGTGATTGGGCAGGACCAGCATTGGTACCTGGCGCGCCTTCTGCCTTATCGGGCCAGCGAGCAGAATGTCGATGGCACCGTGCTGACATTCATTGATATCACCAAAAGCCGCGCAGCCGAAGAACGCTTGCGCCAAGGTGAGGAGCGCATGCGCCTGGTCGCTGAGAGCACCCATGACTTCGCCATCATCCTGCTTGACGAACAGGGCCTGATCATCGATTGGAACACGGGCGCTGCGTTGATCTTCGGCTACGCCAAGGATGAAGTGATTGGCCAGCACTATGCGCTGATCTTCACCGATCAGGACCGCGAAGAAGGCGAACCAGAACGTGAACTGCGTGCCGCTCGCCTGCATGGCCGAGGCCAGGACGAACGCTGGCATGTGCGCAAGGACGGCAGCCGCTTCTACTGCAGTGGGGAAGTTTCACGCCTCAAGGGCAGCAGCCTGCGCGGTTACGTGAAGATAGCCCGTGACCTCACTGGCCACAAGCGCCTGCAGGACGAACAAAGCAAGCGCCTGGCCGAGTCACAAAGCTCCAGCCACATGAAGGACGAGTTCTTCGCGGTGATGTCCCACGAGCTCAAGCACCCGTTGAACCTGATTCAGCTCAATGCCGATATCTTGCGACGTATACCATCGGTCACAAGTACCGGCATGGCGAGCAAAGCGGTCAACTTCATTCGCGAAGCGGTCACCAGCCAGGCGCGGATCATCGATGACTTGCTCGATGTAGCGCGCATCCGCACGGGCAAGCTCAAACTGAAGACCCAGCCGGTCGATTTGTGCGCCGTGCTGCAGGGTATCTGCTCCGTAGCCTGCAACGAGCAGCGCAGTCGCAAAGTTCGGCTGACGCTGCCGGCCGATGGCGAACCGGTCTATGTGGAGGCCGACAGCACCCGTGTCGAGCAGATCATCTGGAACCTGCTGAACAACGCACTGAAGTTCAGCCCTGCCGATGGCGAAATTCTGTTGAGACTTGCTCGGCAGGATGAGCAGGCGCGACTTGAAGTCATCGATCAGGGCATAGGCCTCGCCAAGAACTCCCTGGAAGATATTTTTGAGCTGTTCAACCAGGCTGCACCCACCGGCCATGGGCGAGAGGGGCTAGGTATTGGCCTTTCCCTGGTTCGTCAATTGGTAGAAGCCCATGGCGGAGCGGTCAGCGTAGAGTCCCCCGGAATAGGCCACGGTTGTACGTTCATCATCACTCTGCCTTTGTGCGCGTACGCCCAGCAACCCCAGGTGCAGGGCGAAGTGCTGCCCTCAGAAGGTCGGCTGAAAGGGGTTCGCATCCTGCTGGTGGATGACTCGGTCGATGTGCTGGAAGTGATGGAACAATTGCTGTTGATGGAAGATGCCGACGTCGATGCCTACAGCGACCCGAAACTGGCGCTGCAGTCGGCGGCAAATGCGCGTTACGACGTGATCATTTCCGACATCGGCATGCCTGGCATGGATGGCCATGCTCTGATCCGGGCGCTGCGCGGCCTGGAGCATCTGCGCTACATCCCGGCCATCGCGTTGACTGGCTATGGGGCAAGCGCCGACCAATACAAGTCTCGCCAGTCCGGGTTCGACCGTCACCTGAACAAGCCTGTGGGCTATGACGACCTGATCGACGCGATCGAGCGCCTAAATGGATCAGCGTCGGTCTGAACAAGGGCAGGCAGGCTTTGCGGGGGGGCGACCCACGTCCTCAGTGCTTCCTGCCCTCCTCCTTCTGTTTTTCTTCGTCCTGCCCTTCGACCTTGTCCACCAGCAAGGGCATCGTGCCCAGCACCAACAGCGCCAGCACCGTGCTGACCAGCGCCGTGGCTTCGCGTCCCATCCCCGCTGCCGTACCGATGGCCGCCGTCATCCATAGCCCCGCCGCTGTGGTCAGGCCTTTGACATGACTGGTGTCCTGGCCATTGCCTTTGAGAATGGTACCCGCACCCAGAAAGCCGATACCGGCGACGATACCCTGAATCACCCGGCTGAGCGCCTGTTCGTCGGCGCCGGCCATGCTCGGTGCCAGCACAAACAGCGCCGCGCCCAGCGAAACCAGCATGTGCGTGCGCACCCCGGCGGACTTGCCCTTGTGCTCGCGCTCGAAGCCCAGTACCGCGCCCAGTACGGCAGCCATCACCAGCCGTACCAGAATTCGCACGATCTCGCGCTCATCGCCAATATCGGCGAATTCGGCCTGGATTGTTTGCCAGATCAGATCCATGGATGGGGTCCGGGCCGTTTACACGTTAGGCCTCTGCTGGCGCGTACGCGGATAGGCGTTTTTACGATCTTGATGGGCATGGCCGGGTCTTCCGGAGGCAGTTACAGTATGTGACTGCGTGCACTGCACGTTTGCTGCATCGAACGCTCAAGTCGACTCCATGTCCCACCACTGGTCGCAAATAGCGAACGGCTGGTTATGCTGACCACTCTCCTATTCTGAGCGCCGCAGAACGTATCCAGGCTGTCGTAGCTTAGTGTCCTATTCCGTCGCTCGCTGTCCCGCCCGTTTCTCGTACGAGCCTTGCTAAATGCTCGAGGGATATCGCGCGGTTATAAAACGTCAGATGACGCCGACATTCCCGCCGGCGTCACCCGAGCAGCCTTGAACCAAGAGTCGAGGGGCTCTACTGCCTGTGGCCGCTGGCCAGGAGCGTACTATGAATTTCGAAGAACGCGACAAGTACGGTATGTACAAGGGACGGACCGATTTCACTGCCGAGGGAGAACGCGGCCCGGGGCCGCGGCTGATGGGCGCGGATACCCTCATCGGCAACGACGTGTATAACACGCAAAACGAAGACTTGGGTGACATCAAGGAAATCATGCTGGACACCGCCAGCGGCAAGGTTGCGTACGCTGTACTGTCGTTTGGCGGTTTCCTGGGGATGGGTGAAAAGCTGTTCGCCGTGCCGTGGGCTGCTTTGCGCCTGGATACGGTGAACAAACGCTTCGTCCTTGATGCCGACAAGGACCGCCTGAAGAACGCCCCAGGCTTCGATAAGGACAACTGGCCAAACATGAGCGATCCGACTTGGGGCAGAGGTATCCACGACTACTATGGCACCAGGTGGGAAAGCGATCCCCGGCTGTGATGTGCCCTGCTTGGCCGGGCTTCCGGCCAAGCCTATCCTGACCAAGAGGGTCATGACAGGCGGCTTTGGGTCGAAAGCGGCCGTGTGAAAAAATTTCCATACGGACGCGGCACTGTCCTGCTTTCGACCACACCGCCATGGAGATACACTGAAATCCAAGCTGCACCATCTCGACAGCTGTCAGAAATCGCCATTCTCGATCGTGTATCCTGCTGGGGGTATCGAGGGTATTTTTGGGGGTACATTTGTGCTTTTTGAAGACAGAAATGCCGTTCCAGAGGCATGTCCAAATGTTCTTCGGCGACCCCGATAGTCTCTAATCAAGTTCCACAAAGCGTCTTGAAGCCTTTAGATACATTGGCTCACGTCACGTGAACACAGCTTGGCGCAATCGGAATTAGCCATGGCATTTTGTGCTAGTGCCATACCCGACCGCGCACCGTAGCATCTCCTTGCCCAAACGCATTGCACCAAGCAAGGAGATAACATGGTTACTGAAACCGCATTGATTACTGGCGCCTCGGGTGGCATCGGACTGGAACTGGCACGCCTCCATGCAGCCAAGGGTGGCGATGTCGTCCTGGTAGCGCGCTCGCGTGACAAGCTGGAGTCCATCAAGCAGGAACTTCAGACACGATACGGCGTGAAAGTGTATGTAATCGTGGAAGACCTGGCCGATCCTGGCGCAGCAGATCGGGTATTCGCTGCCACCGAAACATTGGGATTGTCCATCGACGTTCTGATCAACAACGCCGGGTTCGGTGGCCACGGGAAATTTGTCGAGCGCAACATCGCTGCCGACCTCGCCATGATGCAAGTGAACATGGGCGCGCTTACCGCTCTGACCCATCATTACCTGAAGGCAATGGTCTCGCGTCGACGCGGGCGTATTCTCAACGTCTCGTCGACCGCCTCGTTCATACCAGGCCCCCTCCAGGCGGTTTACTACGCCACCAAGGCATTCGTGACCTCCTTCACCCAGGCTATCGCCGAGGAAGTCAGGGAATACGGTGTAACCGCCACTGCACTGTGCCCAGGAGCGGTCGCAACAGGTTTCGTCGCCGCAGGGGATCTGCAGGGGGTGGATGTCTGGAAAAATGCCAAGACGGCACAATCCGTGGCGCAATGCGGTTACCAGGCCATGGAACGCGGTGAACTGGTTACGTTCAATGAAGGCAAGTTGCGCGTGATGCTCGACTGGATTGTTCCGCTGTTGCCTCGCAAACTGGTGCTCAGGATGTCCCGCAAGGCAATGGAAAAGGCATCCTGAGAAGGCCAGAAAAGCCCTACCCGTTCCCCTTGTTGACGTGCGTGCTACGGCAATGCGCTGCGAAGAGATGCCTCGATAATGAAACAAGCCAAGAATTTCGCCGTGCATGCTGGGTGGAAAGTGATCATTGCTGATTTGGGCGTAGCGCCCGGGGACTTGCTGGCGTTGGCCGAACTACCGGCTGATCTGTTCAGCCGCAAGGACGCCGTGCTCTCGCCACCTGAGTATTTTCGACTTTTCGAGAGCCTTGAGCAGTTGGTCGGAGAGTCGCATCTGCCACTCCGACTCGGTGGTGCCATTTCAGTAGAAGCCTTCGATCCAGCTC
Source organism: Pseudomonas sp. RV120224-01b (assembly GCF_003208145.1). NCBI lineage: Bacteria > Pseudomonadati > Pseudomonadota > Gammaproteobacteria > Pseudomonadales > Pseudomonadaceae > Pseudomonas > Pseudomonas sp. RV120224-01b. Next base: position 252,337 of record NZ_QKMQ01000007.1, read on the forward strand.
TTTTTGCTTGCCTGTGCAGCCCCGACTTCAACGTAGCGCTCACCCGGCTTGCCGAATACAAGCGTCTGTGTGGTCCCTTGGCGCTGGATGTGGTCTTCCACGACGCGTGCACCGAGGTTTTTATCGAGTGCTATGGATACGACCGTCCGCTCCCGCGCAGCCTCCTTGCGATGGAACTGGTCTTCCTTACCCACTTGGCGCGCCTCGCCACAAGGCAAACGATCACCCCGCTGGAGGCAGAGCTGGTGGCGTTGCCCGAACCGGCAAAGCCTTGCGAGGCGTTCCTGGGATGTAGCTTGCGGCAAGGCGACTGCAATCGTATTCGCTTCTCCAAAGAAGATGCTTCGCGCCCTTTCCTTACCGAGAACGTTTCCATGTGGCAGTTCTTTGAACCGGAACTCCGGACCCGGCTTTCAAAACTCGAAGCCGGCGCCACCACTCAAGAACGAGTACACAGCGCGCTGCTCGACATGCTGCCGAGCGGGCGGAGCAGCATCCAGGATGTTTCCAGTCGCCTGGCGATGAGCAAGCGCTCCCTCCAGCGCCATCTTGCAGACGAGGCGCTGAACTATCAGGAGATACTCAACGACACACGTCAGGGCCTGGCTCGCCACTACCTGTCTCGCTCAAACCTGTCACCCGGGGAAATTGCGTTCCTGATCGGGTTCATGGATGCCAATGCTTTCCTGCGCGCTTTCAAAGCCTGGACTGGCATGACACCGGGCGAATACCGGAGGCAGCACAGCTACTTGATGTGAGGGCTGAATGGCAGTTCTGGCGTCGGAAGCGCTCATCGCAGGTAGCGCGAAAGCTGTAAACAACCACCGGGCTCGATACCGGCCCGGTGATGCTCGCCACCTTACCAATTGTGCGTATAACTGGCAGTCAACACAGTGCCGGGTGCTGGCAAGTGGCTGGTGTTGTTGTTATTGCGCAGCAATTGACTGTAGAGCGGGTAGTAGTCGCGATTGAACAGGTTCTGGATGCCGACGCTTACCTTGTCGTCAGCGGATATCTGGTACTGGCTGACCAGGTCCACTGTCGTATAGCTACTCACTTGATGCCGACCAAAGCTGTCCACGCCATCGAGCCTATAGTCCTTGGCGTCGAAGAACGTAGCTTGCAAGCGGTTGCTCCACTCCAGTGTCGGCTTGTACTGGACGTAGGCGGTCAGCTTCAGGGGCGGAACGCGATAGCCGGTCATGTCTTGCCAGCCTTTGCCATCCGGTTTTTCTCGTCCGCGCATCCAGGTCGCACTCCCCCCTGCGCCCCACACCGCATCGTCCGACAGCCAATCTGCACTGGCTTCGGCTCCGTAGATGCGCTCCTTGGTGCGGGTCAGAATCAGGCCATTGTTGAAACTCTGCACATCCCCCAATTTGGAGGTGGTGTAGAACAGCGCCAAGGTGCCGAGGGTGTTGCTGCCCAGCTCTCCTCGCCAGCCAAGCTCATAGTTGTTGGTTTTGACCGGTTCCAGGTTCGATGCGCCGATGTCGAAACCACGGCGCGCATTGCGCAATTGAATGCCCACGTCGGGCAATTGGAAGCCCTGGCTGAAGGAGGCGTAGATCTCCTGGCCGAGTACCGGTGAGTAGACGATGCCCAGGTTCGACAGCACCGCATCGTAATGAACTTCGCCCCCCTTCACCGCCACCGGGGAGGCAGCGGTGGATTCGGACAACGGAACGAAGTCATCGAATTCGGCAGTGGAGTATTCGTAGCGCAGGCCGCCGTCGACAGACCAATGCTCATCAAAGCGATGCTGTAGCTGGGCGAACGCACCGGCGCTTCGCGTCCTCAGCGGGGGCATGTAGGTGAGCTTGCCGGTCTTGTCGAAGACCAGGCCGCCACTGGCGTCATAAACCGCAGGATCGAAGATATCGAGCGGCATGTCGCTGCGCTCCTGGTTATAGTCGCCACCCCACACCAGCTCGGTACTGCCGCTGTCGCCAAGTGGCGTGCGCAGGGTCAGGCGGCTGCCGAACACTTCGCTGTTCTGCATGATCTGGTCCACGTTGCCGCCGCGGGTAGCAACGGCACGGGCGTCGAACGGCGTGAAGCGGGTGAAGTAGTCCCGGTAGTACATCTGGGCAGAAAGCCGGCTGCCGAGAATGTCGAGATTCTCGTACTCCAGGTTCACCAGCGTGTTGCGAATGCGGTTCTGTTCGTCAAGATCCAGGCCTTTGATCGCATTGGCCGGCACAGAGCCTGCGGGGAGTTTCGCGACGCTTGGGTCTGTAGCGTAATCGGTGTCCTGGCGTGCATCGTAGTGGCTGACTGCAAGCTGGATTCGCTGGTTCTCGTCGATGTGCAGCCCCAGCTTGCCGCCGATGTTGTAGATGTTCGAATCGAACAGGTCGCCTTGACTGGGCTCCGGGGCGATCCGGTCGCCATGCGCATCGTACGAGGCACCGATGTGGCGGGTGCCGAAGTCGAACGCATAGTCCACTGCCCCCTGAGAGCCTGCGAAATACTGCTGGAACTGGCCCCCCAGGCCATCGCTGCCCAGGCGGGTAAGTGGCGAGGTGGCGCTGAGGCTGGTTTCGGCACGGTTTTCACCACCGGCAGGTCGTGTAGTGATGGAGATGATGCCCCCCGTGGCGCCGCTGCCGTAGATGGCGCTACTGCCACGGATGACTTCGACCCGTTCGATCAGCGCCGGTTCGATGTTGGCCAGGTTGCGCGAAGAGTCGCGGTTGGTGTTGAGCGGCACCCCGTCAACCATGACCAGCATGCTGCGCCCGCGCAGGGTCTGGCCATACTCGGTGATGGTGCGGCTGGAGTCGGACATGCCCGGAATCGCCTTGGCCAGTACCGTGGCCAGGCTCTCTGAACCCTGGCGCAGCTCCTGCAGTTGTTCATGCTCAAGAACGGTGGATTGCCGCGTTGCGGAAACCAGGCTGCTGCTGGTGCGCGAGGCGGTGATTTCCATCTGCGCCATTTCCACGGGCACGCTCTGGGTCACGGGGCTGGATGCAGGGGCACCCTGCGCGACGATGACGAACGTACGCTCATCCTTGGCCTGTACCTGCAAGCCACTGTCCTTGAGCAGCGTTTGAAGTGCTTGCTCAGGTGTGAACCGCCCTTTCACCGCAGGCGCGTTTCGCCCTGCACCGAGATCGCTGGCAAAGATGACCTGTACCGAAGACTGCTGTGCAAGGGCGTTGATGGCCTCCCCCAGCGGTGCGGTGGGGAGATCCACGTTCACCTTTTCCCGGCCCTGGGCCGACATTGCGATGAGCAGGCTACTGGCGAGCAATGACAGGCGTAGTTGGCGACTGCGGAGGGGAAAATGCACGTCTCGAGTTCCTTTTTCTGGTTGGGCTTTTTTCAATAGCCGCCATGGGAATCGAGAAACCCTACCTGCGCTTGAGCTTTATTTTTTTGCCGATTTACGTTGAATCCGGACGCTGCCATCCTCTGTTTTCAACACGGCGACGGGCAGGATGCTCGGTAGCAGATCCAGCAGTCGGTCGACATTGTGCGCTTCGAAGACCCCTGTCACCTTGAGTGCAGCCAAGCTTGGGTCGCTCAGCTCAATGGATGCCTTGCGATAGTGACGCAGCAACGACACCGCTTCATCCAGCGGCGTCTGCTCGAACACGATGCGATCATCTTTCCAGGCCATCGCCTTCAAGGCGTCGACCTTCGCAACCGGCATCAGTTGCCCGCCAATCGAGTCGACCTGTTGCCCTGGCCTGAGGGTGACAGGCGCGTGTTCTGCAGCTGCAGCGGTGACGTCCACGCGTCCACGGGCCAGGGTCACACGCACCGCGTCGTTATCCAGCCGGCGGACATTGAACAGCGTACCGAGCACCTCGACCTTCGCCAGGCCAGCGGACACTACAAAGGGGCGGTACACGGCCGAGGAGACATCGAAAAGCGCCTGCCCTGCGCGCAGGTCGACTTCGCGGCTGAGCAGACGCCAGCTGATATCGACATGCGTGCCACTGTCGAGCAGCAGCTTGCTTCCATCATTCAGCAGCACAGCACGCCGCTCACCAATGGCGGTAGCGAAACGCTCGCTCTTGTAGGCAGGGTTGAGCCAGGCCAGGCCTGCAAAGGCGATCGCAACCGCCAGCGTGATACCTGCCGACTTTGCTGCCTTCGAGGGCGCAGGCCTGGACGGCGGCATGGGGAACAGCTGCTTGAGCTCTTCACGATGTCGCCCAAGCGCCTCGTCCAGTGGCACCTGTTCGGGTTGCTTCGTCATGGGCGCACCTCATCACGCCCAAGCCGTTGCCTGCATGCCGCCAGCCCCAGGCGCAGGTGCTTTTCCACGGTCTTGATGGAAATACCGAGGCGAGTGGCTACTTCTGCCTGGGGGATTTGGTGAATCTTGTGCATGACGAAAACAGCTTGGCAGCGAGGTGGGAGGTCTGTGATCGCGTCGACGAGCAGTTGAAACTCGCGCTCGCTGTCATACCTGGTCATCGGGGTGGCTGCCGGGCAGGCCACCTCAGGCAGCTCGGAGACCGCCTCTACCCAGGCGCCTCGGCGGCGATCGCTACGATAGCGACTAATAGCGGTATCGTGGGAGATTTTTCGTAGCAAGGCCAGTGGGGTTCGAACGTCTTCTTTCTCACCGCGCTCAAGCAACTGCACGCACACGTCATGCACCACATCACGCGCCATGCTTCTGTCGCCGAAGCGTCGGCGAATGTGGTCCACCAGATCGTCATAGTGACGTACCAATGTAGACAGCAGCGTCGGTTTGGCGGGATCGAACGACACGATGCATCCTGGATAAGAGGTAGGCTCCGAAACAAGACACAAGTGTAAATGAGAAATAATTGCGAATAAACCAACTACCGCGTTGCGGTATGCTAAATCGCAGGAAGGTGAGCAATGGTCAGCCCGTTGGCAACGGCACTGGCTTCAAGCTTTGCGCGCTCCGCGCCCAGAAGGTTATACGCGGCTTGCAGCGTGGTGATCTTCGCTTGAATGTCGGCCATCTTGCTGGCCACCAACATCGCGCCTTGCGCACAATCGATCGTATTGCCCCGCTTGGCCGCAAGGATGTCGCCGATCTCGGCGAGCGAAAAACCGCCGCTCTGGGCACTTTGAATAAAGGCCAGGTCAACAACGGTCTGGTCGCTGTAGCTGCGGTAGTTGTTGGCTTGGCGATGGGCCACGATAAGCCCGAGTTGCTCGTAATAGCGCAATGTATGGCGGCCGACTCCACTCCGGCGCTCCAACTCTCCAACATTCACAGTAAAAACTCCTTGACTGTAGAGTACGCTCTACACCTTAGCCTGCGCCGATCATTCAAACAAGGATTCAGGTATGAGCGTGGAGTGCTTCGTCACAGGCGGCAGTGGGTTTGTGGGTCAACATCTGCTGGCCCATCTTACCGCGACAGGGCATAAGACCTGGGTGCTCATGCGCAACCCTGAAAATATCGGACGCCTCAAAGAGCAAGTCGGGCAACTGGGAGGTAACCCTGCGTATATTCATGCAGTTGGGGGAGATATCAGCAGGGATGGGCTCGGACTCAGCGAAACAGGCAGGCAATGCGTAGCATCGGTCGCTGTGGTCTTCCACCTCGCGGCGCAGTTTACCTGGGGCCTGACAATGGAGCAGGCCCGCGCAGTCAATGTACAAGGGGCGCGGAACGTCGCCAGGCTCGCGGCGAGCCTGCGTATCCGCTTGCTGATGGTGGGCGGTTATATGCTGCAGAACCTTACCCATCTTGCAAGTATCGGGGTTGATAACGAGCGCCCTGAAAACACCAATTGGCCTGCAGTCTACGGCCGTGTGGGTGGCTACGAAGGCAGCAAGCTGGAGTCCCATTTCGCCGTCATCCGTTACATGCAGGAAGTAGGCGCAGATTACGCGATCGTTCATCCTGCTACGGTGTGTGGTCACAGCGAGAGTGGACACATCCCTGAAGGACAACCTCTGGTGGATCTCATTCGAAATCTGGCACTGGGCCGGTTCAAGGCTGTCCCGGGTTCCGCCAGGCACTGGTTGCCATTGGTCAGCGTCGATTACCTGGTAAAGATGATGACCTGCGTGGCGTTCGACCCGTCAATGGCCAACCGGCAGGTGCTGGCGCTGTATGAGCACACGCCGAACCTACAGGGTATGCTCGAACAATTGGCACAAACGCTGAATACAAGGGCTCCCCGCCGCCATGTACCTATAGGATTGCTGAAGTGGCTATTGGCGATTCCCGGACTGGCCACCCGATTATCGATCAGCGCCGAGTCGCTGAACTTCGTCCAGACGCAGCGCTTCGACATGAGTGACAGCCAGCAACTGGAACTCAAGTATCAGCTGGCACATCCCGACATGGCGCGAACGTTGGAAAAGACCGTGCATTACGTCCAGGGTTACTTGCCCAATCGTCATGTTCACACTTCTGCAAACCCTGCCGGGAAATAACAAACGGGTTGTGAAAGAGCGCGTAATCCCGCCACCCATTATTCACTCGGATGCAAACGACGGTCGTTCCGCGAACCATGCCACCGCCAGCTCCTTGAACGCCTCGGCCGAAGGCGTCAGCGGATAGCGCTGATCATGCGCCAGTACAATGCTATGCGTTGGCAGTTTCTCCAGGGTCGGCCTGCAGACCAGCGCTTGACCATCATAACTACGGTCACCAAACGGCCGGGTATAAATCAGCGCCACGCCAAACCCGTTGGCGACGAGGCTGCGCTGCAACTCGAACGTGCGCACACGGTGCACAACGGCGGGTGAAAGATCGTAAAAGCTGAACAGGTCCAACACATGCTGCCAACTGTGGACCTGATCGGTAACGACCAGCGTGTGTTCGGATAGCGCCTTGAGACTGACACGCGATTCCTTGGCCAGCGGGTGATCGGCCGACAACAGTACCTGAGCTGTCAGTTCACACAACTGGGTGCATTGCGTATTCGGCGGCAAACCCAGATCGTAGGTGATTGCCAACTCTATCGCCCCTTCACCCAGCCGCTTGCCAACATAGTCGAAACTGCCTTCGCGCATATCGACAGTGACCCTTGGGCAAGACTCCTGCATCCGCCGCACAATTTGTGGCAGGCAATAGGGCGCCAGGTCTTCAAAGCATCCGACCACCAGTTCGCCGACGCACTCCCCTGCATTGGCATTGATCTCGGCGAAGGTGCGAGCCTCTGCCAGAACGCGACGGGCCTGGACCATGACGGTGCGACCGAACGGGGTCAGCGATATCCCGAGGCCCCGTTGGCGCACGAAAATCGATTGGCCCAACACCTCTTCCAGTTCGGTGATGGCCGCCGAAATGGAGGGCTGTGAAACATGAAGCTCCATGGCGGCAGTCGTCAGGTTACCGTGCTTGGCCGCGGCTAGCGCATAGCGAAGCTGGCGCAGTGTGAACTTCATAGCTTTTTCCGTTGTGATACATCAGCACATATTATTTTATCCTTTTTTGAGGTTGTGAAATATTTCTCCTGCGCAGTGGCCACCGATCAGAAGTGCCACGCCAACGCCGATTACAAGGCTTATCAGCCCGTTTGGCGACCCTCTTTGGGCCGGATGCCCTCAACTGCCGCACTCCATTCTTGTTTGGGAGCGTCACAATGAAAATTACAAAGGCTCTGTTGACCACGACACTATCGTTCGGGCTGCTGGCGGCGGCTGACGCCAGCCAGGCGGCCGGCTGGTGCGAGTCTGGCAAACCGGTGAAATTCGCAGGTTTGAACTGGGAAAGCGGGATGCTGCTCACTGACGTGATGCAGTTCGTGCTGAAGCATGGTTATGGCTGCGATACCGATAGCCTGCCGGGTAACTCCATTTCCATGGAAAACGCACTGAGCAGCAACGATATTCAGGTGTTTGCCGAAGAGTGGGTGGGGCGCAGCGAGGTGTGGAACAAGGCTGCGGCTGCGGGCAAGGTGGTTGGCGTCGGCGCGCCGGTCGCTGGTGCGGTCGAAGGTTGGTATGTGCCGCGTTATGTGATCGAAGGCGATGCCAAGCGCAAACTTGAAGCCAAGGCACCGAACCTCAAGAACATCGCCGACCTGGGGCAATACGCCGAAGTATTCAAGGACCCGGAAGAGCCGGACAAGGGGCGCTTCTACAATTGCCCGGCCGGCTGGACCTGCGAGCTGGACAACAGCGCGATGCTGAAAAGCTACGGCCTGGAAAGCACCTATACCAATTTCCGCCCTGGCACCGGCCCGGCACTGGATGCTGCCGTACTGTCGAGCTACAAGCGTGGCGAGCCCATCCTGTTCTACTACTGGTCGCCGACGCCGCTGATGGGCCAGCTGGACCTGGTCAAGCTGGACGAAAAGCCGGGCGTGGATAAATCCCTGACCATCAAGGTGGGTGTGTCGAAGACCTTCCACGAGCAAGCGCCGGAACTGGTGGCGGTGCTGGAAAAGGTCAACCTGCCGGTCGATCTGCTTAACCAGAACTTGGGGCGCATGACCAAGGAACGTATCGAATCGCCGGAACTGGCCAGGTTGTTCCTCAAGGAACACCCCGAAGTCTGGCACAGCTGGGTCAGCGAAGACGCAGCCAAAAAGGTAGACGCGGCACTCTGAGCGTGTGGGCTCCTCCGGCGCCTGCCGGGTAAGACACGACAGTCCGCTTCATACACTTGCTCGAGAGAATTCCATGTTTCCCAAAAACTTCACGTTTTCCATTGCCGACTGGGTCAATGGCTGGGTCGACGCGCTTGTAACCAACTACGGTGACGTGTTCCGGCACATCTCCGACACCCTGCTGTGGGCCATCGTCAACCTCGAAGGCCTGCTGCGCGCAACCCCCTGGTGGCTGACGCTGGCCATCGTCGCGGGTATTGCCTGGCACGCCACCCGCAAGGTCGTGCCCACTGCCGTGATCGTCGGCCTGCTCTTTCTGGTCGGTGCGGTCGGGCTCTGGGACAAGCTGATGCAGACCCTGGCGCTGATGCTGGTGGCAACGCTGATATCGGTCCTGGTCGGCATTCCGCTGGGTATCCTGTCGGCGCGCAACGATCGCCTGCGGGCAGTGTTGATGCCGCTGCTCGACATCATGCAAACCATGCCCAGCTTCGTGTACCTGATTCCGGTGCTGATGCTGTTCGGCCTGGGCAAGGTGCCGGCGATCTTTGCCACCGTCATCTATGCCGCCCCGCCGCTGATTCGCCTGACCGACCTGGGCATTCGCCAGGTGGATGGCGAGGTCATGGAGGCGATCAATGCATTCGGTGCCAATCGCATGCAACAACTGTTCGGCGTGCAGCTGCCACTGGCCTTGCCGAGCATCATGGCCGGGATCAACCAGACCACCATGATGGCCCTGTCGATGGTGGTCATCGCATCAATGATCGGTGCCCGTGGCCTGGGTGAAGACGTCCTGGTCGGCATCCAGACCCTGAACGTGGGCCGCGGCCTTGAAGCGGGCCTGGCCATTGTGATTCTGGCGGTTGTGATCGACCGCATTACCCAGGCCTATGGCCGACCACGGCATGGGGTGGGCAAATGAGCGCCAAGCAAGCGATGAACAAGATCGAAGTCAAAAACGTCTTCAAGGTGTTCGGTGCCCGCGCCGAAGATGCCCTGAAACTGATCCGCCAGAAAAAAACCAAAGATCAGGTCCTGGCCGAAACCGGCTGCGTGGTCGGGGTCAACGATCTGTCGTTGTCCATCGGCAGCGGTGAAATCTTCGTGATCATGGGGCTGTCGGGCTCGGGCAAGTCGACCCTGGTGCGTCACTTCAACCGCCTGATCGACCCGACCAGTGGTGAGATCCTGGTCGATGGCGAAGACATCCTGCAATACGACCTGCAAGCCCTGCGCGAATTTCGCCGGCACAAGATCAGCATGGTGTTCCAGAGCTTCGGCCTGCTGCCGCACCGCACTGTGCTGGACAACGTTGCTTACGGCCTGAAAGTGCGTGGCGAGAGCAAGGCCTTGTGCACCGAGCGTGCCCTGCACTGGATCAACACCGTGGGCCTGAAGGGTTACGAAAAGTCGTACCCGCACCAGTTATCAGGCGGCATGCGTCAGCGCGTCGGCCTGGCCCGTGCCTTGGCAGCCGACACCGACATCATCCTGATGGACGAAGCCTTCAGTGCCCTCGACCCGCTCATTCGCGCCGAGATGCAAGACCAGTTGCTGGAACTGCAAAAGACCCTGCACAAGACCATCGTCTTCATCACCCACGACCTGGACGAAGCGGTGCGTATCGGCAACCGGATTGCCATTCTCAAGGACGGTCGCCTGATCCAGGTCGGCACGCCGAAAGAAATCCTCTACCAGCCTGCGGACGAATACGTAGACCGTTTCGTGCAGCGCCGTGTAGCTTCGCTTTAAGGAACCGCCTGTATGCCACTTGCCGAAAAAATCATCATCGCCGACGCGCCAGTTCGCTGGCAGGACGTGGTGGCAGTGGCCCGACACGGGGCGAAGCTTGAGCTGGCCCCATCGGCCTGGGCGCGGATCGAGAACGCCCAGGCGATTGTCCGGCGCATCGTGTCCAGCGGTGAACGCGCCTATGGCGTCAACACCGGGCTTGGCGCCTTGTGCAATGTTTCGCTGCAGGATGAACAGCTCAGCCAGCTGTCGCATAACACCTTGCTCAGCCACGCCTGTGGCGTGGGCTCAGCGCTGTCGGACGAACAGACCCGAGCAATAATGTGCGCAGCCATCATCAATTTCAGCCAGGGCCGTTCCGGCCTTCAGCGCAAGGTGGTCGAGGCGCTGCTGACCTTGCTTAACCAGCACATCACCCCGCAGGTTCCGAAACAGGGTTCTGTGGGGTATCTGACCCACATGGCGCATATCAGCATCAGCTTGCTGGGCGTAGGCCAGGTCAGCTATCGCGGGCAGATCGTGCCGGCGCAGCAAGCCTTGGCCGAGGTCGGCCTGGCGCCGGTCAAACTGGGCGCCAAGGATGGCCTGTGCCTGGTCAACGGTACCCCTTGCATGACGGGCCTGAGCTGCCTTTCTTTGGACGACGCCACGCGCCTGAGCCAATGGGCGGACATCATCGGCGCCATGAGCTTCGAGGCCCTGCGGGGCCAACTCGATGCCTTCGACCCCGAAATCATCGCGATGAAACCGCACCCCGGCATGCAGCGCGTGGGCAGTAACCTGCGTCGCCTGCTCGACGGCAGCGAAATCATTGCCAATAGCCATGGCATTCGCACCCAGGATGCCTTGAGCATTCGCTCGATTCCGCAGGTTCATGGCGCCGCGCGCGATCAGCTGGATCACGCTGCGCGGCAGATCGAAACCGAACTCAACTCCACGACCGACAACCCCATGTTGCTCGGTACACCCGAGTCGTATCGGGTGGTTTCCCAGGCGAATCCGCACGGCCAGTCGGTGGCCATGGCGGCCGACTTGCTGGCTATCGCGGTGGCCGAGATCGGGGCGATTGCCGAGCGCCGACTCGATCGCCTGATCAACCCGCTGGTCAGCGGCTTGCCGGCTTTCCTGGTCAGCCAACCGGGTGTGAACTCGGGCATGATGATTGTCCAGTACGTGGCTGCTTCACTGTGTGCAGAAAACCGTCAGCTCGCACAACCGGCAGTCGTCGACAACTACGTCACCTCTGGTCTGCAGGAGGATCACCTGAGCATGGGCACCAACGCCGGGTTGAAGCTGCACCGCGCCCTGGAGAACTGTACGCAGATCCTTGCCATCGAGTACCTGTTGGCGGCCCAGGCATTCGAGTTCCTCAAGGAGCAGCGCTTTGGCGCAGGTACCCACGTAGCCTGGCGGTTGTTGCGCGAACGGGTGCCGGCCTACGTCCAGGACCGTTGGCTGGCACCGGACATCGCCAGCAGTGCATCAATCCTGAAGGATCCCGGCCTGCCAGGTGCTGCCTTTCCTTGGCTGCTATGACGCGTGCTGAACGGCGCCGTGCGATGGATTGTGCGCTTGGCGAACAGCGCCTGGGTGTTCACACTACAGCGCTTGATGCTGCCCCAAAGGATTACTCATGCTCTACATCGTCATGCTTGGCGGTCGCCACCCTCGAGCCCGTATCGAAGTCCACGATGTGGTCTTCGCCCAGGCCGACACCCTTGAACAGCTCCATCCCCAGTTGCGCGAAGCCTGGTTCGGCAGCGCACAAGGCCTGCACATCGACTCCTGGCTGGAAGTCGGCGGGGTCGATGGCTACCGTGTCGAACTGAGCCAGGTAGCCCCCGGCCCCGGCGCCATGCGCTTGTTTTTCCTGAACCTGGGCGGTTATGAACGGCAGGTATTCGGCGAAGCTCACCGGTACCTGCTGGTGGCGGCTGTCGACAAGGCCGAGGCCAAGCGCCTGGGCAAGCAACGCATGGCAGAAGATTGGCTCAAGCCGCATACCGACGCCGTGCTGGATGTCGACGATTGCCTGCCGGTCGACCTGGTGGCAGGACGCTATGTGCATCTGGTCAAGGGTGAGCATGCGGGTATCCGCCAGTTCAGCGACTACATCCTGCTCTGAAGCCTATGAGCCCAGGTCAGAACCAGCCCGTTTTTTGACCCGAAAACCCTGCCAAACGTAAACAGTGACTCGGCATTGACCGGCTGGAAGTTGCTGAAGCCTTCACGAATCAGGCGGCCGAAGTTGACCCCGGCGATCGACACCAGCGCTTTATACGCTCAGAGGTTTGCCTGGAAGAACGGCGTCAGATGCTGCAAGGCCTTATGTACGCCCGGGCCGTCGTACAGGTCCATGTGCGCCAAGCCGTCGAGCACCACCAACTCTTTGTTACCCTGTGCCTTGGCGTGCAATTCCTGGCTGTGCCACAGCGAACCGGCTTCGCTGCCGGCGATGACCAGCGTTGGCTGGGTCAGCAACTGCTCGACCAGGTCGAAGGCATCGAAGGCGACCCAGGCGCCCAGGCCGTTCATCAGCATCTTGTTCTGCGCGTTGGGGTGCTGGGCGCGAGGCGTAAGGTAGTAGTCGGCGGCTTCTTGCAGGTCACGGGGCGCGCTGGTGTCGCCCAGTTGCGGCACATAGGGGGCGTACACAGGCTCGGCGCCGGCCGCTTCGGCCGTACGTTGCCCGGCCAGGGCATCGAGCAGCGGCAGCAGGTCGTTGATCGAGCCCTTGCCCTCCCAGCCTTTGCGGGTGGCCGTGCCTACATTGACCGCGCTGGCGGTGGCCAGCGCCTTGATACGGCGGTCGACCGAGGCGGCCTTGGCCGCAAACCCGCCACCGGCGCAGATCCCCAACACACCGATACGCTGGGCGTCGACAAAGCCCAGGGTGGTCAGGTAATCAACCGCGCTGTACACATCGGCCACACGGTTCATCGGCTCATCGAGGAAGTGCGGCTCGCCGCCGCTGGCGCCCTGGTAGGACGCATCGAAGGCCAGGGTGACGAAGCCCTGCTCGGCCAGCAGCCGGGCGTAAGTGCCCGCAGCCTGCTCTTTCACGCCGCCACCTGGGTGGACGGTGACGATCGCAGGGTACTGCTTGTCTTCTTCGAACGCAGTCGGCAGGTAAAGGTGGCCAGCCATCACGATGTTGCGGTTGTTGAACTGGACGTCTTGCATGGTGTTGCCTCCGGGAGGGCAGCGCGCCGGGCAAGGGCGCGAGTGCTGGATTGCGCAGGGCGATATGCTTGCGCGGGT